>CAYZAR010000035.1:9365-11015 GCA_964476455.1 uncultured Micavibrio sp. | reverse complement strand
CGGTCCCTGCTGCCGCTGCTGCTGTCCCCCGTTAGAAGTTTGTTCAGACGTTTTAACTACAGAGATAGACAGAGTTTTTGATCTTTGGGTTTGCCTTGTCCTCTCCGCGTAGGCGGTGATCCGGCAAGGTAAAACTCTAACACGCCAGACCCCCGCCTATAAAGCGGGGGTGACGATTTTCGGCTTCGTCATAGCCTGAATGCCTCTTGGCATTCTTTGGCATTCTAAGGCCACCCATCTTGCTGTTCTGGATCACCCTAGATTTGTCTTCCGCCAAATTCGGGCGATGACGGAGTTTTGCAACAGGTCCAATGTTTCTTTGTTTGTCTCTGCGCTCTCTGTAGTTTTTCTTCCCCTCACCTAAATCCTCTCCTGCAAGGGGAGAGGGGAAAAGAGGGGGGGAAAAGGAATTATAAGCTTTGCTATACTATATAAGTTTTCCAAATTATTCTAACGGCACGACGGCCTAAAGACTCTCTTGCTTTGCAGCAAAGGAAGCGGTTGACTTTTATTTGGAATCAAACGGATAATGCAGAGTAACTGAAGACTTTTATGAAGGAGACTCTGCAATGCCTCGTGAAGTAAAGTCCATCCTGACGGTTGTTGCCCTTGTTGCTGTATGGGCGAGCGTCCTCATCTACACTGTGTAGTTTTTTCCTAACTGATTTTGAGTTTTTGCCCGAAAAGGGCTGTTCTTCCGTTGTCAAAACGAAGGCGGGCGGCTATGGTCTTGACCATGACGTTGTTGTTGTGTGATGTCGGGGGAACTTTTGTCCGCTTTGCTTTAAAAAGGCAAGGGGGGCCGTCTATGACCGTTCCTCAAAAATTTCGGGCGGCGGATTATCCTGTCTTTGAAGAGGCCGCTCGCCATTTTCTCGCATCTTCTGGAATATCGCCGGACGATATTTCAGCCTTGGGCTTGGCTTTTGCTGGTCGGAATATATGGCAAGTTACGCAAGAAAGCGTGGCAGCCCTGCTTCCCCGAGCGATGTTTTATAAAATCAATGATTTTGAAGCCAATGCTTACGGCGTTTTGGATATTTCAGAAGAGGGTCTTTTTTCTCTGAATGTAGTTTCTCCACAGAAGGATCAAAATTTCAGAAAAACCAAATGCGTTGTCGGACCCGGAACGGGATTAGGTTTAGCGTATATCCACGAAGGACCAAAGGGACAGATCATCCAAAAGACACATGGGGGGCATATGCTTCCCGCCTGTCTTGGGGAAGGCAGCACATCGCTTTTTCGAAGTTTGGCCGCTCTGCGATCAGATGGAACGATCCCTATCTACGAAGACGTGGTGAGTGGCCCGGGGCTTTATAATCTTTATCGGGTGTTTGCTTCCCAGAATCACTTAGGAGTTGAGTATCGAGATACCCATGAAATGTTGGCCAAAGGTCGGAATGACCCTCTGGTTACTCAAAGCCTTAAAGTCTTTCATGAATGGTTGGGGATTTTTGTTCATCAGGCCGTGGCGTTTGGAAATAGCTATGGGGGCGTTTATTTGACGGGCGGCATCATGGACAAGCTGGTTTCGTTGGACTTGTTCGACTCACCAACATTCTTTGAAGCGTTTTATCAGAAGAATGTTCCAATTGTGATGGAGGATGTTTTGGCGACACCCGTTTACTGGATTCGGGACGAATATATTAG
>CAYZAR010000035.1:0-9355 GCA_964476455.1 uncultured Micavibrio sp. | reverse complement strand
GGGTTTGTGCACACAGCTTGAAATAATCACAAAGAGGGATTCATGAAATTTGCCTACTTAACGATTGACGACTCCCCATCTTCCCATACGGACAGTCTAACCGATTTTTTGGTCGAGCGTGGCGTTCCTGCAGTTCTCTTTTGTGTGGGCGAAAGGATAGAAGAGAATCCCGCGCCGATCATTCGTGCCATTGAAAAAGACATGGTCATTGGAAACCACTCTTTTAACCATCAAAGATTTAGCCAGCTGACGTTTGAAGAGTGTACGGCGCAAATCACACGGACCGAGACCTTGATTGACTCAGCTTACGCGAGAGCGGGCGTAGAACGCCCCGTGAAATATTTTCGCTTTCCTCATATGGATCGTGGAACTGGAGGCTGGATTATTGACTACGAGCGCATTGCGCCAGAGTATCGAGAAGATGTCATTCGCTTTTTTGCCAATGGACTTAACATTTCACTGGTTCCCCCGTCTCCTGACTTAGTGGAGAAAAAAGAGAAGTTGCAAGAGTTTCTAAAAAACGAAGGGTTTTCTCCGCTTCCGATCGGTCAGGTGACGCATCCGTGGTTTTCTGAAACAGAAATGGCTGCTGCAATAGATGCCATGTACACATTTTCAACCAGTGACTGGATGCTGCTTGGGCGACACAAAGGAAAATGGCCTTACCAAAATTTAGAGGATCTCAAACGCAAAATTGATGAAGACAAATGGTTACAAGTGCCGGAGTCTACGCATATTATTTTAGCTCATGACAAAGAAGAAATTGATTTTGTAACAAGAGATTTGATAGACCATTTCTTAGAGAGAGAATTTGTGTTTCTTCCCTTCAGCTAAGCCAACAAAAAGGACGAATCATGGCGAATCAGGTACTTGTCTATGTCATAGCAGATTACGGAGATTTACACGATTTGGCCTTTGCCGAGGTTACCCAGCGTCTTTATAGCGAGCTTGATGGTGTTGACGCAGAAATTGACACCTTTGCTGTTCCCGCGTTTGACACATACGCAACAGGTTTTGCATTAGCGCAGACCGCAATAAATTCTCGTTTGGGAAGCCGTCAGAAATTTTTTGTGAACACCGCTCCGCGTAAAGATGACTTAACTCCGCGTGTCAAAAACTCTGGCGAGGGATTTGTTTACGTGAAGCTGGTCAATGGAGTTGAAATTTGTGCAGTGAACAGTGGCTATTCTTTGGCCTTTGTCAAAGAAGCATCTGCTGAAATTCGTGAAATAAAATGTGATAAGGCCGGATCTCAATTTCGTTCCCGAGATATTTTTCCGGCGGCTTTTGCAAAGATCGTTAAGGGAGATTATTCGATTTTGGGGGAAGATGTCCGTGATGCTGTTCCCGATTTCCCTGAAAACGCTGTCTGTTACACAGATGGGTATGGAAACCTGAAATGTTCTATTGATCCATCCAAGCTGGAGGCTGTTAAAGGAAGACATCTGATTTTGGATATTAATGGCCGTTTGCAAGTGGCGCGCGCAGCTGAAGGAATTTTTGGTGTGGCTGATGGTGAATACTGTGTTTCGGTCGGAAGCTCTGGTTGGACGTACCCGAGTGGAAAAACTGTAAGATTTACCGAAGTTGTCAAGCGTGGCGGCAATGCGGCTAAGACTTTTGGCAAACCTCCTGGGGGGTTGCTGGTCAAATGGCGGCTTGTTGAATAATTTGCCCTCTTGCAAAGCCGCAATAACTGAGTATTATCCCCGTGTTCTTGAGCGGGCGGGCGTAGTTCAATGGTAGAATTCCAGCCTTCCAAGCTGGTCGTGCGGGTTCGATTCCCGTCGCCCGCTCCATTAATTTTCATAAAAACAAAAGAATAATGTCTCTCTTTTTCCAAGACGTGAATTCGAT
Organism: uncultured Micavibrio sp.; assembly: GCA_964476455.1. GTDB lineage: Bacteria > Pseudomonadota > Alphaproteobacteria > Micavibrionales > Micavibrionaceae > UBA1573. The sequence continues at coordinate 7,498 of CAYZAR010000035.1, read as the reverse complement.
GGTGACAGGCGGATTAAGACAAGTTATCCTACGTCAGTTTTTATATTCAGAATCTCGAAAAATTGGGTATAACCTTAATATATCGGGTCACTTTTAAGATTTGCACGGGGTGTGCATGAAAACCGCGAAAATACTACTTCTTACGATCCTTCTGCCCCTTGTTTGGGGAGCCGAGGTTTATGCGCAATCAAGTGGACAAAGACAGAATTCTCCTGATTCGCCGCCATCCAATTTAGCCGAGATGCTGCCGGAGGCTGTCTCTCCTTCTGCAGGAGAGGGGGCTTCTCCGCCAGCGCTTTCTTCGATTCTTGAGCAATCAGGGGTCGAATCACCCCCTGTTGATGCTGCTGGGTCAGGGGACCCAACGCAGCAGCTGACCGCGCCGGGGATGGAATTGCCTCTAGATGGGGCAGACGCTGCCACGGCTCCTAAGAAATTAACCCCTGAAGAAGACGAAGCCTTGATGCGTAAGGAAGCATTTAAGGGAGCAATCACTGGAATTATGCCTCTCAAACCAGGGGAAATCAGGACACTGCTTGAAAGATTTGACGAAACGGCCCAAGCGGCTGAGACACCTGTTTTTCCTGATCCGAGTCCGGAGTCCGGATTCCAGATGATTTCTTTGGATCCGGGACAAAAGCCGTTGGTTGTTAAAACGGCGATTGGCAATGTGACCACACTTAGCCTCGTTGATATAACGGGTCAGCCTTGGCCAATTCAGGACTTGAGTTGGGCCGGAAATTTTGAGGTTTTACAACCAGAAAGCGGAAGTAATATGCTCCGCATTACGCCGATGGCCCAATTTGCCAAGGGGAACGTATCTATGAAGCTGGTTGGACTAAATCCCCCTGTTATCTTAACTCTGGTAGCAGATCGGAAGTCGGTTCATGTTCGGATGGATGTGCAGATTCCTGAAATTGGTCCCAATGGAATTCCTCCTCTTGTTGAAGGGCAAGAAACAATAAGAGCTGGAGATTCTACGGTCGCTGGCATTTTGGAAGGGGTTCCTCCCGCATCTGCAAAACCTATGAAGGTTTCTGGTGTTGATGGCCGGACCACGGCCTATGACACAGGGGGGGCAATGTTTGTTCGTACCCCGTACAATTTACTTTCTCCCGGCTGGAGCAATTCTGCGCAGTCGGCAGACGGGATGCATGTTTATGCTCTTCCCTATACCCCCGTCTTGATTCTTTCTGATAAAGGAAAGATGTTGAGGGCTTATCTAACTCGCGAGGAACAATCTGATGTCCAATAACACGTTCGACAATTCGGATAATGCGCCGGATCTTGAGCCAGATGTGGATTTCGGCGAATTTGAGGATCAAAAAGAGTCCCAAAGTCTTGGAGATGCTTGGAAAAACAATCCACGTGTTAAACTTGCCATTATTGTTGCGGGGGTAATTGCTCTTGTTGGGGCAGTGGTTTTGTTTGGTAGCAAAGAAGAAAGAGCCCCTAGCTCTGTCATGAACACAGGGAGTGATATCAATCAGATCCCGGGAACAGAACAAGTTTCACCTGCGATGCAAGAGGCAATTGAAGAAAGCGATGCGCAGAATCTTCAAGAAGCTGTAAAGCAGGGGACAAGTGCGATGCCAACGCCGATTGAACCACCTAAGCCTTTGCTAGATGTTCCTGCTGAGGAAACAGGCAATGAGGACCCGTTAGTTCGCTGGCGTCAACTTCAAGAGGAAAGACTCCGCGTTCAACGTGAACAGGAAAGAGCTCAAAAGCAACCCGTTGAGCAACCAGATCCAGCACGGGCGTCAATGCTACAAGCTTTGATGCAGGCAATGTCACAACAAATGCAGCGCGTTCTTGAGACACAAAAACCTCAGAACCAGAAATATATGAAAGTAACGGATCTTGCTCGCTTACAACAAGAAGGGCAGGGAGGTGCTCAGAATGCTGACTACTCCCCAAATCAGTCCGTGGCAAATATTGAGCTCAAAGAGCAACTCAAGGTTATTGTGCCTGCTGGCGCTATTGCCTATGCCCAGTTGCTGATCGAAGCAAATTCGGACATCAAGGGTCCGATTGTAGCTTTGGTTGTTTCTGGACCGTTTAGCGGAGCAAAAGCCTTAGGGACTTTCACACGAGAAGACGAATATCTTGTCATGCAATTTACATCCATAACGGGTAAAGAAGGTCACAGCATTCCCATCACGGCTTTTGCTGTTGATCCTGCGACGACTTTGACAGGTCTGGCAACAGAGGTTGACCATCGGTATTGGACTAGAGTTATCCTTCCGGCCGCAGCTAAGTTTGTCGAAGGCGTTGGCTCGGCGATTGCAGAAAAGGGAACAACAACAGTTACTGTATCTTCAGGTGGAGATTCAACCTCTACTCAGGACAGCTCAAACATAGATGTTGAACAAGAGCTCTACAAAGGGGTTGAAGAGGCCTCTAAAACCGTAGGAGAAATTTTGAAAGAAGACGGCAAAGACGTTGAGCCTCTGGTTCGTGTTAAGGCTGGAACTCCGATAGGCCTTCTCTTCACCGTTCCGGTAACAGATAAAGCCCTAAAAGATTCAAGGTATGCTCCTGATCGTAAAAAAGAAGAGGAGAAGGGATTCTTCCCTGGTTTTGGAGGGAACAACCCGATGACTCTTCAAAGTTTACAACAAGGATTTCAGGGCCAGCAATTTCTTCAACAAGGATATCCAGTTGGTTATCAGAACCAACCGGGGAGGCCCGATCCAACCGGACAGACTCAACTCAATTTTCTAAATAATACTCAATAATAAAAATGGACGAACTTAAGTTTTTTCAAAGAAGACTTTTGTGTCTCAACTGATAAGGAGCGCATCATGGCTAACAGTAAAGATCGGGACGATCTACAAGATGGCAATGTCGACCAAGGCGATGAAGAATTTTACGATGATCAGGGTGATGCTGGCCACGAAGGTGATTTAGGCGAAGACTCTGGCGATGAAAATTGGGAAGAGGACGAATCTTCTTCTTCCGCAAAAGGAGAGGGGAAGAAGAAATCCTCTCTCTCGACAATGGCGATCATTGCTGGTGGAGTTGTGGTTGGTTTAGTGATTTTGTACCTCCAGTTTGGAGGAAGTGGGGGCCAGACACCATCACCTGAAGGGATGGGTAGCGAATCGGTAACGGCAACAGGCCAAACTGGCGTTGAGACTCCTCCCCAGCCTGTCGCACCACAACAAGTGGATGTTCAAGAACAGGAAACTGCTCCTGTCTCTGTCGCTCCATCTTCCTCAGACCAAGGATCTCCTAACTCTTTGGAAGCTCTGCGTGATACAAATGGAGCGGCGGGAATTGAAACGGTTGATCCAGATGTTAAGGCGGCATCCATGGAAAAAGACCTAAGTAAGAAAACACCTCAAGGTGGGTTTATGAACGACCCCTCCTTGCTGCCTTCTGAAGTTCAAGGGGTTGCTCCGCCAGTAGTTGAACGCCCTGTTGAGCCAACAATGACAGCTCCGAGTAAGAGGCCTCCGGCTGTAGCTGAAGTTGAAAATCCAGTGATACCAGTGTCTGATTTTCCAACCGTGGATGCGATCAAGAAACCTGATGCAGGGGGTGTTGCAGAACAACCTGTTAAGCCGCTTGAGGAACCAGTAGGAACCGAGTCTTCTGTTGTTGCAACAACAATCTCCGCTCCTGTGCAATCAGCAGGGGTGGAGGCTTCCTCTGAAGAAGTGAAAACTCTTAAAACGCAGCTTGAAACTGCTTTGAAGCGCATTGATGACCTTGAAAAAAAATCAGACCAACCTGTTGTTACGGCATCAGTCACACCCTCTGAAGAGGTCAAGGCTTTGCGTGCTGCTTTGGAGAGCTTGCAAAATAAGGTAGAAACTTTGTCTGCTGAAAAAGAGGCTCTGCAGAAAAAGGAACCAGAGATGGTTTCTGAATCTCCACGAACAGAAGAAAAAAGGACAACTAGGGTTTCTTCGTCTAGCAAGAAGGTCGAATCTCGAGAAGTTCCCAAAGCCAAAAAATCTGTCGTTTGGGATCTGAAGGGAGCTATGCCTGGGCAAGCGATGATTGCAGTTCACGGAGAGAGAGACCTGAAGATGATTCGTATCGGCGATGAAGTTGCTGGAATCGGTCGGATAACGGCAATTGAAAACTCTGGTAATGGCTGGGTTGTTCAAGGAACAACTGGGCAAATTAGGCAGTAACTTTCATTATCCTTTTTAGACTTGGAAAGTTTCTTAGGACGTGCCGACATTCAAAATATTTTGTGACGAAAACGGAAGGTTTTTTGAGAACCGTATCGGAGAATACATAAGCGTATTTGAGAAACGGAAACGCAGAAAACCGTCGTTTGCAGTCCAAAAGATAATGAATGTCAACACGTCCTAGCTTGGATTAACTTTTTAGAAAGATACTTATGCCTATCTTAAAGAGAGACGGCAAAAAGATATTTCTATAAATTTTGACAAAATTTTTCAAATTTTTTCACAATCTGTTCTAATAAGAGATATGGAGAGCCGCTTAAGTGGCCGGGTGTGAAGATGACATATAAAAGTTGGAAATCTCTGAGATTTTCTCTCCTCCTGTTGGGAGGGACCGCTTTGGTGGTGTTTGCTGTTCCAGCAAAAGCTTATGCTGGTGGGCTTGGTGGCTTTTTTGCAGGTTTTCTTGGTGGACTTGGTGGCGGCGGTGGCGGCGGTGGTTTAGCTGGCTTCTTTGCTGGTCTGCTTGGTGGACTTGGCGGCGGCGGTGGCGGCGGCGGTTTTGGTGCTGGTTTTCTTGCTGGTTTGTTCGGCGGTGGTGGGGTTGGTGCTCCTAACCTTTGCGATGGAGCGGTGACTGACACGGTTGGGGCGGCGATTTGCAATGTTGTTTTTAATAGCCACGAACTTCCTGGACTGATTACCGCTTTTGCTTACATGATGGGTTTGATGTTTGCTGTGACTGCACTCTTCAAACTCAAAGACCACGTTTTGAGTCCGAACCAGACTCCCCTATCTGACTCCGTTAAGCGTTTTGTAGCTGGTGGGGCGATGTTCTCCCTTCCTATTGTGACCGAGGCGGCCACGAATCTTTTGACCAACGGCACTTTGGTTTCTTATGACCAGACTGGTGTTGCGGGTTCTACGGCGGGCGGTTATGGTCTTGACGCTATGCTTGTTGCGCTTATGGCAGACTTATTTGGCCCTGTTCAGCTTCTATTGCAAGGGTTTGGCTACTTAGCGGGTTTGCTCTTTACCGTCATCGGTATTTCTCGCCTCGTTAAAACGGCACAAGAAGGGCCCCGTGGTCCGTCTGGTCTCGGGACGATCATGACCTTTGTTATTGCTGGAGTTTTGTTTTCTCTCGACTCGATTATGGGGGCTTTCTCCGAGTCCATTTTCCAAGACACGACCGTCTATACCTTTGCAAGCTTGTCGGGCGGCGGAACAGGGGACGCAGTTATAGACGACCATATTTTGGCGGTGATCAGCTCTATTATTGGGTTTATGACCTTGATTGGCTGGATCAGTTTTATTCGTGGATTTTTCATCCTTCGTGCTGTGGCCGAAGGAGGTGGACAAGCTTCGCTCATGGCGGCAGTGACCCATATTTTTGGGGGAGCTCTCGCCGTGAACCTAGGACCGCTCATGAACGCGGTACAAAGTACTTTTGGTCTATCGTCTTTTGGTATAACATTCTCGTAATAAGCATTGAGGAGGAAAATCATGCTGAAACTTATTAATAATAAACTAGCTCGTATGAGTGCTGTAAGTGGTGCTGCTTTCACGATGGGTCTTTTGTCTTCGACAGACGCTCACGCGAACAGCTTTAATGCGATTTCTAGAAACATCAACGCAGGCATTCAAGAACTTCCGGGTCTTTTGACGGCTGTTTCCTACATGATGGGGATGCTTTTCTCGGTTCTCGGGATCTTGAAAATCAAAGACCACGTTGAAAACCCAAGCCAAACTCCTTTGAAAGACGGAGCTATCCGCTTGGCAGTTGGTGGTGGTCTCTTCACCATCCCAATCATCACCGAAGCAATGACCAACTTGCTTGGTGCTGGTGTGGCTGCAAAATCTGCAACGCTTAACAAAATGCAGTTCAACGTTCAGTAACAAGAAGGGCGTGATGCCTGTATTACCTCTACATCTGGGGATTGCCCGTCCAAATCCGGGCAGTCCCCAACCTCTTTCCGGCACGTCTCGTGTGGCGTTGCCGCAGGTTTTGACGCCAGAAATCAAGAAGGCAGTTCTCGACCGTGATGGGAACGCTTGCCAGTGTTGCGGGTTTCAATCTGCGCGATACCAAGAAGTCCATTTTATCGACCAGAATCGCCAAAACTTAAGAATGGATAACTTGGCGACTGTTTGTGTTTTTTGCCACCAGTGTTTCAACCTTGATCTTGCGGCGACCATGAGGTCAGGTGTCTTAATCTGGCTTCCTGAAATTTCTCAAGTTGACTTGCACCATATTGCTAGGGCTGTGTATGTTGCGAGGATATCTCAAGGGGCGATGGCTGAATCGGCTCGCGTGGCTCTTGATGCGTTTATGGCACGTCGTGAGGAAGTGCGTCGCCGTATTTTCACCGATGACCCATTTGTTTTGGCAACCGTTATGCGTGATTTTCTTACAGCAAGGCACTATGCGGATCGCGTGTCACGGCTAGAGGGAATTCGTCTTTTTCCTCTTGATCGTCGTCTTATTCGGGAAGCGGATCTTGAATTTAACCAGTTTCCACAAATTTTGGCCTACTGGCGGTCAAAAGAAGGTCCGTTTGGAAGCTTTGCTCCATCACAGTGGATATCTCTTTATAAAAAAACATTGCGCCAAGCTGCTTAAAAAAAAGAAAAAAGCCCCTTTGCCTGTTTTCTAATTCACTGTTTTCGGTATAGTATTGTGAAACTCTATTCCAACCGCTTTACCGGATTCCATGGGCTTTATCGAAAAAATCTTAGCTCCCTTTCAGACGGCTCTCCGCCACTCGGTTGAGAGCTTTATCCGCATTGAAACAGCTGATAGTGAAACTGTTTTGGCTGCAGAAGATGGGTCCTTGGTTTCTTACCTCAGGGTTGATGGGTCGCGTCAGGTTATTGGGGAAGAGGAGTATAAATTTCTGGTTGAAGCCTCAACGGTTAAGATTGGCTCTAAATTTGATCGTCCAGGGCATGCTCTACAGGTTTATTTTACACGCGATCCAGGGCGGATTCGCCCACATCTAGAAAAACTTTTCAAAGGGTCACGGATCACAGCTCAAAACACCGGACTTGAGGTTAACGATGTGATGGAAGAGCGCATCCGAAATCTCAGCACAATTTTATGTTACGAGGAATGTTACTTTGTTCTGTGGACCCGTCCATCTTCAATGACCAAAAGTGAGACAGAGCGCTCAGCTAAGGAAAAACAGGAACAGGGGAAGAAATGGGTCAATGCGCCCTATGGACAGAACCCTTTGGCAGGACTCGAACAGCTTCGGACACGTCACAAAAGTTTTGTGATCGCTGTACAAACAGGACTTGATGAACTTGGGGTTCGCAGTGAGCTGATGAACTCGCACGAGACAATTTTAGCA
>CAYZAR010000034.1:6599-11073 GCA_964476455.1 uncultured Micavibrio sp. | reverse complement strand
CCGCAACGGCGCATCTCCTCGTGCAACAATCCAACAGCGTTATAATCCTTGTCATCAGAGCGAAAGGAGTTGGAACAAACCAGCTCTGCCAACCCTTCAGTTCTATGGGCATCAGTTTTTTGCAAAGGCCGCATTTCATGAATCACCACCGGCACACCCATTGAGGCGATTTGCCATGCGGCTTCGGATCCGGCCAGTCCCCCGCCAATAATATGAATAGGGGCAAGATCAGAAACAGGTTTCATGCGGGGCTCTTCTTTTCAAAGGGGTAAGGTCGTTTACAACGATTTGGCGTAAATATGCCAAAAAATCAAGTCTTGAGGCGGACTGGTACCCTAAAAAACCTCACAATTACCTTGGTTTTTGCTGTACAATCTATCCAGCCGCTTCGCGCAGATTTAACTCTTCGCCAATACGAGTAACGGCACTTTCTTCATCGCCTCTAAAGATGGGCGTAATGATGGAACGGTTCACCGCCCTTTGGAACTTACGTTTGCTGATACCCGGCATCTCTGCTGTTTCCATCATGGCAATAATGACCAAATCGTCGCGGTTGCGCAGGCGTGCTTCTTGTCTCAACATTACCGCTTCATCTAGTTTATTGCTGTTTGTAGCGAAGAACACTGCTGCTGATCTACCGCCCGGAGTCTTCGGAATGATGTTTAGATCAGAGGGAAATTCCGAGAACTGGAGATCTATCGGCTTGTTCTCATTGAAGTTGGCAACATCGCGGTAGCGTTCTTGGATGGCTGCAATGGCATCCTCGCGGAAAGTTGAGCGCACCACATCCCGTGTCATCAACTCAATGTCACGAACACGTATTAAAGATGATAAGAAATCTGTCATTCGACTTGCTAACTCACCCTCATTGAAATGTTCTGTCTTTATCTCGTATGTGTCCACATCCCAAAACGCGCCTCCTGTCTGTAAGATGTTCTCTAGCAGAGTACGGCGAGTTGTATTCTCAATGTCTATTCCTGATGCAATCAGGCGCGAAAGATAATCACCGTCATCTTCAATGCGGTAGCCATCTTCATCTTTAACAATATAGAAGCCAAGGCGGTCACCGGATCGATCCTTGAACACAGTGCTGACCACATAGCCGCACGGAACCGTGTTCACCGTGATCGATGAACAGAAGGTCGAGCATAATGCTTTCTCCAATGCCTGTGCGTTAATCATATATCCAACTCATGTTGTTCATGTTTTTCATCTTCAACCCGGAAGAAACGCTTTGACGATTTCCAGAATGTCGACTTTGTCCATGCGTTATTTCTGCGCGTCTGGCTTTCACCGTTCGGTATTCTATCAACTTCACTCATTCCGGTTGGTCCGACAAGCTCGCCGCCAGTATCGCAACTGGCATGAACGTGCAGACCGGGATGACTGGAATGAAACTCGTATCTGCTCACAACCGAGCCGCCTTCCTCTTTCTTGAGGATTAGAGTTGCTTTCCAGTCATCCTTCGTTACATGGCATCGGCAAAGAAGAACGTATTCGCGATCACCTTCTTTCGCCTTCAACCTCGCCGAACGCCACTCCCAACCGTTACGTTGGGGGTACGTCTTCGTAAAGCAAGGAGCGTACCGGGGAGAAATATCATTTTTCTGCCAATCTGTTGCTTCCGTTAGCTTTTTTGGCTCTGCCACGAGATGTCTAACTCTCACCCCAACGTACCTTCATCGTATATTGTTCACCACAATGGTTAATCAATCCTTACCACAGAACGTAATAAAAGAACAGTATCCAATTGAATTTGTTATGCAATAGCTTAAGTGTGTTCATCGGTCGCCGCTCCCTGTGTGAGGGCTTCCATGCATTTCTTATATGTTCCAATTCGTCAAATGGATTAAATTAAGGGGGTGTTGGTGAAAATTCCTTGCATAGAGGGCGAAATTTCGTTACAAGACAACCCTCATACATTAACAGAACTTAATTTGGACACACGATCATGGCCGTTCCTAAGAAGAAAACCTCAAAATCCATTCGCGATATGCGCCGCGCTCACCACGCTTTGGAAGCTCATAACTGGGTTGAAGACAAAACCACGGGTGAACCCGTCCGTCGTCACCATGTTGACCTGAAAACCGGTATGTATAAAGGCCGTCAAGTTCTCGCGGTTTCAGAATAGGCCTCTTCAGGGGCGTATTTCTTGCAGGCCGCAGTTCTTTGTGGCCTGTATATTTTTCTTTCTTTTCAAGCTATACTACCCTTCCCGTGATTTCGCTTTGAGGAGTCGCGCATTGTTCTCAGGAATTTGGACTAAGGATATTCTATGTCAGGACAACTGACCGTTGCACTCGACGCTATGGGCGGTGATTTAGGGCCTGATGCTGTGATCCCCGGGGCTGCTCTTGCTTTGCGTGCTCGAGGGACTCTCAGCTTTTTGATCTACGGGGATGAGGCAAAAATTTCTCCTCTCCTCGCTGATTATCCTGAGCTTGCCAAAGCCTCTACCATTTGTCACACTAGCAAATTCATCTCTTCCGAAGAAAAACCTGCCCAAGCCTTGCGCGGTGGGCGCGAGTCGAGTATGCGGCTGGCCATTAACGCTGTTGCTGAAAAACGTGCAAGTTGTGTTGTTTCTGGTGGAAACACGGGGGCCTTGATGGCTATGGCCAAGATGGTTTTGAAATGTTTGCCCGGGGTTGAGCGTCCTGCGATTGCGAGTGTATTCCCAAGTCTGCGTGGCGAAATTGTTATGCTTGATCTTGGGGCTAACCTTGAATGCGATACTGAGATGCTGGTTCAGTTTGCCGTATTGGGCAGCGCGTTTTCTAAGCTGGTGCGCGGGCATGAAAGCCCAACGGTCGGCTTGCTAAATGTTGGTTCCGAAGACATGAAGGGCCGTGAAGAACTGCGTATGGCGGCGAGCATTCTACAAAAAATTAGTTTCCAAGGCCGTTACTATGGGTTTGTTGAGGGAAACGATATTCCTCAGGGAACGGTTGATGTTGTGGTGACGGATGGTTTTACAGGCAACATTGCGCTGAAAACTGCCGAAGGGGTCAGCAAACTGGTCTCTGATATGCTCAAACGCTCTTTGAAATCTTCCTTACTGGGAAGGATAGGAGCATTGTTGGCCTATGGCTCTTTGAAAAAGCTCAAAGCCAATATGGACCCAAGACTTTATAACGGCGGCATTTTTCTTGGCCTTGATGGCATTTGTGTCAAAAGCCACGGGGGGATGGATGCGGTTGGTTTTTCAAATGCCATCATCGTTGCTGCCGATATGGCTGCGCAAGATTTTAATGCGCAAGTTGCCCGTGAAATTTCTTCGGCCTTGGGACAGGAAGCTGATCTTGCTGTGTTTTCTGAAGATTCCCCTAAAGAAGTTCAGGCGTGCTGATGATTCGCTCTGTTCTTCGTGCCACAGGATCTTACCTACCCGAGCGGATCATCACCAATGCCGAGATGGAACAGTTGGTGGACACATCGGACGAATGGATTGTTCAGCGGACAGGCATTCGTGAACGTCACGTTGCTGCCGAGAATCAATCAACATCTGATCTGGCGATACAGGCGGCAAAACGGGCTCTCGAATCTTCGGGGCTTTCTCCTGAAGATCTTGACGGGGTGATTGTCGCAACCACGACACCGGATCGTACATTTCCGGCTGTGGCCGTGATGGTGCAGGCCGCTTTGGGACTGCGTGTGGGGTTGGCTTTTGACGTTCAAGCGGTTTGCTCTGGCTTTGTCTATGCCTTGACCCTTGCCAATAACTTTATCCAACTGGGCCAAGCCAAACGTGTTCTGGTCATTGGTGCTGAGAAGATGTCCTCCATCATCAACTGGGAAGATCGAACCACCTGCGTTTTATTCGGAGATGGGGCGGGGGCTGTCATTTTGGAAGCGGCGGAAGGAAAGGGAGTTCTCGCGGATCGCGGGGTTTTGTCCACCCATTTGTATGCCAACGGGCATTTGAGCGAATTGCTTTACACCGATGGCGGTGTTTCAACGACGGGACATTCTGGTCATGTGATTATGCTCGGCAAAGAAGTTTTCAAAAACGCCGTGACCTACATGGCCGATATTGTCCAAGAAGTTCTGGACAAAAACCAGATTGCCGCAAGCCAGATAGATTGGTTGGTTCCGCACCAAGCCAATCTGAGGATTATTACGGGAACTGCTGAAAAATTGGGGATGGGCCTAGATAAGGTCGTTTTGACCGTGGATACCCACGGCAATACTTCGGCGGCTTCCATCCCTTTGGCCCTTGATACGGCTGTCCGTGATGGGCGTATCCAGCCCGGGCAGCTCCTTTTGCTGGAGGCATTGGGGGGCGGTCTGACTTGGGCCGCTGCGCTTGTCCGTTTTTAGGGCGTTTAGCCCCTTATTTTCTGAACATTTTACGCTAGCCCCTTGAACCCTTTGGTTTTTTTCTTGGCAAACCCTTTTGCAAAAGATTGACGAGAGGCAAAAGACTCGCTAGGTTTGTCCCATTCATAAAAAGACCGTGGCACAAGAAGATGGT
>CAYZAR010000034.1:0-6589 GCA_964476455.1 uncultured Micavibrio sp. | reverse complement strand
ATAAGCAAGTTGGTCTTTCGCGCAACGAATCGGATTCATTGGTTGAAGAGGTTCTTGATGAAATTGCACAAGCCTTGGTTAAGGGCGAGACTGTCAAAATTTCATCGTTCGGAAGCTTCAGTATTCGCAAGAAAGCCGAGCGGATTGGCCGCAATCCAAAAACCGGTGTAGAAGTTCCAATTACCCCTCGCAAAGTTCTCGTCTTTAGGGCATCTCATGTGCTCAAAGATCGCATGAATGGACTTTCTCCGACCAATTTGAACGACGAAGACGAGCTATAAAATGGACAATACCGCTAAATCAGATTCTGCATTCCGAACCATCAGCGAAGTGGCTGAGGATTTGGGCGTTCAACAACACGTTCTCCGTTTTTGGGAAACAAAATTTATTCAGGTTAAACCCCTCAAGCGTGGGGGCGGACGTCGCTATTATCGCCCTGAGGATGTGGCTCTCCTCAAAAAGATTCATACACTGCTCTATTCCGAAGGTTACACCATTAAAGGCGTTCAGAAGCTTCTGAAGGGCGTTTCAAAAACGCAAGTTTTGCAAGAACAGAAGAAGGCAGGGGCCCCTTCTGCTACTCAAGCTTATGGCGAGAATATGCCACAGGTGCAAGGGCCCGATATTCCGCCGACTGTTTATCAGGAAGAGCTTCCTGTATTGGCCCCATCTTCGACTTTGAGTGAAGATCAAGCTGTGTTGCTGCGCTCGGTCCTCGCTGAGCTGGAAGAAATGCGGGAGGAGCTGCGCAGACTCTCAAGAAATGAAGCTCTGGCCGCCTGATTTTTTGCTAGACCAACAGAAGGGTTTGGGTTACAACCCTTCTCACGTCGGAGTGTGGCGCAGCCCGGTAGCGCACTTGCATGGGGTGCAAGGGGTCGCAAGTTCAAATCTTGTCACTCCGACCAGTTTTCTAGCTAAACTCTATGATTACTTACCCGTCATCCCGTTGGCGTGTCCCGCAGGGACACCAGCACGAACGGGATCCAGAACCTTGTGCAGCTTCGCTGCACTCATATATACCAGATCCCCGATCTGCGGTCAGCTTCGCCTCCCTTGTCGGGGATGACCATTTTATAAAAATTTCGGGGTTAGCTGTATCTGCAAAAACGGGCTTGACGCTCTTTTTTTTATGACTTATACAAAAATTATGACTACTGATGAATCTATACTGTGTTCCATTGGAGGGGCGTAACTATGACAACAATGACTCTTGAAGAATTACAACAAAATGCCTTCCTTGCCTTTCAGACGGCAGCGGAGGGGACTGTGGTTGACGTGACACGGGACGGTCAAGTCATTGCCCGTCTTTCCCAAGCCAAATTAACCGAGCACACTGGGATAACCCCGCTTGTTGAATCAGATTTTTATCAAGCAGCCGATGGTGTTGTGGCGTGGGTGGCTGAAGAATCTGAACCTGTTTTGGTTTCAACGGGACTTCGGGACAAGTCTATCCTGATTGAACCAGTAGGGATGAGGTAAGTCCGGTGGGTACGAAAGAGTTTCCGGTCGGGCAGGTGCACGATAATTTGGATTTTATTCTTACTTCTGTCGCACGCGGCGATAGGGTTGAGGTGAAGGTTGGAACAAAATTGATCGCTATTTTTCGCAAAGCAACCGAAGACGATAAGAGGATTTCTGTGCGGCATCTTGAAGGAGAGTTTACGCGTCAAGCGGGCCCTCTTCTGAAGAAGATCTCCGCTCCGTTTGTGATTACAGGAATAGGCGGAAAGATTCTCGCAGTGGTAGAACCCAAATCACCGGCTTAAGCTGATCCCAAAATTGTTTGTACAATCGTACCTGTCATCCCGTTGGCGCGTCCATAGGACGCTGGCACAAACGGGATCTGGGATCTTGTGCAGCTTTGCTGCACTCAAATACGCCAGACTCCCGCCTATAAAGCGGGGGTGACGATTTTCCTCTTCGTCATGGCCTGAATGCCTCTTGGCATTCTAAGGCCATCCATCTTTTTTTCTGGATTCCCCTAGAATCCGCTTCACGGATTCGGGGAATGACGTTGTTTTGGACTTTTGCAACAGGTCTATTTCGCTTTGAGAAAAATTAAATCAACACGGTCAATTGGTGGTTCAAGCGTGTTGTCACCAAGGGCGCGGACATCAATCCGGCTGGCGGGGATTCCTTTTTCCAGCAAGTAGCTGCGTACCGATAACCCCCGCGAAAGAGATAGTCTGCGTGCTGTGCTTTGTTCTTGTTTGTCGGCAGTGGCAAAGGCCTGAATTTGAAGGCGAGAGGACTCCGACTTTTTTAATCTGGCTACAATGTCGGAATCAAGAAGGCTTTTTTGATCGGCTTGCAATTCTGAGAGTTTTGGTTTGAACTCTAGGCTAATCAAATTGCTTTCTGTGGGAGCGATTTTTTCAGCAATTCCAGAAGCTGCCTTTTTGATGGCGGGGTCATCTTCAGAAACCATTTGTCTGCTCAAGGCTTGGTCCATCAATCGTTCGCTTGGGGTTGGTGTGACCAATTCAGGCGCAACTTCGGAATTATCGGACTCATCTGCTGCGGGAGTGGTTGGGAGATTGAAGGGGTCTAGCTTGCTGCTTTCGACATCAACCGCAGGAACTGCCGGCATGGTTTTGCCGGCCTTCGGTTTATAGGCAGCGTCTGGAGAAGTTGGCTTTAAGGGAGTGGCTTTGATGGTTTCCGTCACCACTTTTTTAGCCGGAATAGTGACTGTTTTTTCTTCTTTTTTATTTTTTTCTACGACTTTTTTTTCAGGTATTTTTTTGTCTTTGTCTTGGTCTTTTGCTTTGGGGGTATCTGATTTTTTACTGTCCTGTTTTGGCGCAGAAGCTGTTTTGGTCGCAGGTTTTGCTGGTTGCTCTTTTTTCTTACTAGAGACTGATTCTTTTCCGGTTGGAACAGGAAGCTCGGATTTTTTTGATGGTTCAGAGGGGGGCAATAATTCCTGTGGAACGGTCAAGACCCCCGTGTTTTCAACTGGATGGTTGAGTAAATCCTCGGCTTTGGGCTGGGTTAGAACTGGAACTTCGAGAGGGGTTACGGGTGGACGAGACAAAGAGTCTTCCTGCGTGGGAAGTTTACGCGATGGAGAAGCCCCGAACATTGGGGGAGGCTCGTATCCTTGAAGGTCTTTCAGGACGGACCGATCAATCTGTACATCGGGCTTGTTGTATTCGTCTTTAGCTTTGTCTTGTCCTTGAGCCGCAAATGCGGGGGCAGAAGACAAATCAGCCAGACACACCACAGCGAGCAAAACAAAAGAAGAAAGACGGTGCATACAGATCACTCCCCAGTTACGTTTGCAGTCAATAAGTCCTTAAATGTTTGGTGTAATGCGGCGTTGCTTGATAAAATCTTGTCAGCATAAACTGGATTTGGATCGCCTTTGAGACTGACGACCAAGCCGCCAGCTTCGCGGACGATGAGGCTGCCTGCTGCAACATCCCAAGGTTTGAGTTTTGTTCCCCAAAAGGCTTCATACCGACCAGAAGCAACGTAGCAAAGGTCAAGGGCGGCAGCCCCCAATCCTCTCATGCCGCTAAGGCGGCCATTGCAGGCCGTCAGATTTTTTACAAAAGTTTTTTCGCGTTCGCCTGCGACCAAAGCAGTTTCCAAATCTTTGCGTGTTGAAACCCGCAGTCTCCGTTTATCAAGAAACGCTCCGGTTCCTTTTTCAGCATAAAAAACTTCGTTTTTAGCGGGGTCCATGACCAATCCGGCAATGATTTCATTTCCCCGCTCAAGCCCAATTGAGATATTCCAATGGGGAAGAGCGTGCAGAAAGTTGATCGTTCCATCCAGAGGATCAATGATAAAGCGGAACTCACCATCCGTGCCTGCAATCTCGCCGCCTTCTTCCATTAAGAATCCAAAAGAGGGACGCGCTTTTTTCAGTTCGGTATAGATGATTTCTTCGGCGCGGCGATCTGCTGCGGAAACAAAATCGCCCGGGCCTTTGCGCGAGACCTGAAGATGCTCAACCTCCCCAAAATCCCGCAACAGGGATTTGGCAGCCTTCTCGGCGGCGCGGAGCATGATAGTGATCGTGGCAGAGGGGAGGGACATTCAAAAACCTATTTTTCTGGGACAGAGGGTGCGCGTATCTTCCTTAATACGCCTTGGCCTAGTTTTTCAAGTTGTTTCCGAATTTCGGGGTCTTCAACAAAAGAAAGACTGGTTTCAAGGGTATGTTTTTCTACAGGGGAAAGAGGAGGGGACGGGATATAATATTCCATATTATTTGAACGGGTGTTGGCCGGAACGTGGACAAAACGCAAAGATGTGACCCATTTTTCCCCGAAAACTTGGTTAATTCGTTCAAGAATAAGGTTTGTTTGGTAGTAAAGCAAGGTAGCATCTGCGCTAGAGACAGCAATTTCCAGTGAAGCTTCGGGCTTTTCTTTGCCATCTTTCGGCTTCCGGTAGTGCAGTTTGAGGGGTTGGGCCTTGACGGCCATCTCTGAACCCACAATATCATCCCATTGGGAAAGGATTCGCCCAAGCGAAACAAATTTACGACTGAAGGTTGCAGACGTAATCTGGGCAACTGAGGCAGAGAGAGGTTTCAAATCAGACATGGAAGAGTTGTAATCGGAATATGCCCAAAAGTCACGTTTTGCGAACAAGTTTCCCTTTTAATTCCCCAAAGTTCCGTAAAGAGCTATTGCAGTGGTATGACGTGAACCGCAGGGGTTTGCCGTGGCGGGCCGGAAAAGGGCAATATCCCGATCCTTATCACGTTTGGCTTTCCGAAATTATGCTTCAGCAAACAACAGTTCCAGCCGTTATTCCCTATTTCCTAAAATTTCTGGCCAAATGGCCAAAGGTTGAGGACCTTGCTGCAGCGAATCAAGAAGAAGTTATGGGCGCATGGGCTGGGCTTGGCTATTATGCACGGGCGCGAAACCTTGTGAAATGTGCTCATATTGTGGCAGAAGAGAGAGGGGGCAAGTTTCCCTCTGACACCAAGGAGTTGCTTTCTTTGCCCGGGATTGGCCCCTACACGGCAGCGGCGATAGCATCAATTGCCTTTCAGAGTCCTTGTGTTGTGGTTGATGCCAATATTGAGCGCATTTCTGCACGGGTTTTTTCCAGAAAAGAAGCTCTCCCCGCAGGCAAAAAAGACCTGCATACTGCTGCGGCCCGTTTTTTTGATGGTCTGGAATCCGGACAATCTGCTTCGGATTTTCCTCAAGCTCTGATGGATCTGGGCGCAGCTATTTGCACTCCGCAATCGCCCAAATGTGGGGCTTGTCCCGTCTCAAGCTTTTGTAAGGCTCTAAAGGAAGGGATTGCCGAGAGCCTTCCGGCGAGGCAGGCCAAGGTATCCAAGCCAAGTCGCCAAGGCAAGGTATTCTGGATTGAATCGGAGGATGGAAAAATCTTGGTTGAAAGGCGGGATGATGGCAGAATGCTGGGCGGGATGATGGGGCTACCGACATCATCGTGGGACAAAGATATTAGGACCGCAGAAACAGAAATAGGTGTACACTGTGGGGGTAGATTGTCTCTGATGGGGGTGGTGGCTCATAGTTTTACTCATTTTAACCTGAGATTGGAGGTGTGGAGGGGGCAGGTTTGTTCAAGCCATATCCCGTTAAGGAATAATCAATATTTTTTAGGTTCTAATGAAGTTAAAACTTTGGAGATGCCGTCTCTGTTTCGTAAAGTTGTTTGCCTATTAACTGAAGGTCCGGACTCAAGATGAGAAAATTCTTACTCGCATTACTGACTCTTGTATCTGTAGGATGTGGACTCTCGAGGGGAGCTTTTGCGGCTGGGTTGTCAAGCTCGGAAGAGATGGTGCCCTTACTGTCCGCAGAATACATTCCCCCAACTTATGATAATATTGCGCGGGTTCTTTGGGCCTTAGAAGTCAAAGATCTATTCGATGACAAGGCCGTTGACGGCTATTTGCAAATTGCAGAATGTCACCTTTTTCAAAAATTTTACTCCAATGAATTCCGCTGGAAAAAAATTCGCGAGGGAACACGAGATTATCTTGAGAAGTACAAAAGTAAGTTTCCTCGCAGATTTGAATATGTTCAGCCAATTTCTTTAGACCGCTACGATTTTGCGCTTAAAGGATTCCCAATTATGCCGGAACAGCAATTTGTGGGGGCTACCCGTTTGCAGTTTTCGGCGAACGCTCAAGGGGCTACAAAGTGTCCAGATGTCATTTTGCCGAATTTTTCTGGATATCCAAGTGGGGCTGTCCTGAACCTAAAAACACCGTTTAATCTCTCTTTTGTTCGCGTGCCTGAGGTGTTGGCAAAAGAGTACCTTAAGATGGTTGAAAATATTGCGGTCAAACCTTATGAAGGGCGTCCGGCTTTCATTCGCTTTCGTATTCGGGTTGACCAATTCCTAAGCGAGGAGAGTATTGATCAGGGAAATTTTGCTAATTTTTCTGGAGCTCTCGAAAAAATAGAGGTTTTTGCGGATCGTGAGCTTTTACTTCCTCTTTACACTCAAAGTTTTGATTAGACCGCGCCTTGCCAGCGCGGTGAAAATCGGCCATTGTGCCCATCATGACGGCTAAAATCATTACATCCCCATCCAATCCCCTTATCAAGGACATCAAAGCTCTTGAGATGCGTAAGCG
>CAYZAR010000033.1:4345-11503 GCA_964476455.1 uncultured Micavibrio sp. | reverse complement strand
CGGGTGAATGTTATTCTTCCACCTTTGGCGATCAAAGGGCCGGCCTTGACAATTCGGAAATTCAAAAAGGAACGGTTAACTCTTGATAAATTGGTTTCTTTCGGCAGCCTTGACCAGAGGACGGCGGCGTTTTTGGAAATTCTTTCGGCGTGTCGGGTGAATATGATTGTGACAGGAGGGACGGGGAGTGGCAAAACGACTTTGCTCAATTGCTTGACTCGTTATATTTCTCCTCGAGAAAGGATCATTACCTGTGAAGATGCGGCTGAGCTGCAGCTGCAACAGCCTCAAGTCGTCAGTTTGGAAAGTCGTCCTGTTAGTGTTGAGGGTGTGGGGCAAGTAACGATGCGCGATTTGGTTCGCAACTGTCTGCGGATGCGGCCAGACCGGATTATCGTTGGTGAAGTGCGGGGTCCTGAAGCTTTTGATCTATTACAAGCCATGAATACCGGACATGACGGGTCAATGGGAACATTTCATGCAAACAGCCCACGTGATGCCATTTTCCGGCTTGAAAACATGGTGGCTATGGCCAACCTTAACATTCCCATTGCAGCGGTTCGGGAACAAATGGCTTCGGCTCTTGAGGTTATTGTGCATACCCAGCGTTTGCGTGATGGTTCGCGGAAGATTGTCAGTATCTCAGAAATTTCTGGCGTTGAGGACGGCATGGTCACTTTGCAGGATTTGGTTTCTTACGAAGTTAGTGGGGTGGATGCTTCGGGGCGTTTGGTTGGTGAGTTTACCTTCTCAGGCCTTTATCCCAAGTTTCGTGAAAAGGCGCGTCACTACGGTCTTGAGACAGATCTCTTGGAGATCATTGATGGTGTGTAGCACGAAGCAACCAGAAGCTATTGAAATATGACGCCATAGTTATGGATTTATAAAAAAGGTCGTACCACGAAGGGTACGACCTTTTTGGGGTACGCAGTAAGGAATACCAAAACTTATTTGGTGACTTTCTTTTCGAAAACTTTGTCGGCTCCTTGAACATCGGAGCCAGTCGTGCTGCAAGCAGACAAGGCAATGGTTGCAGACAACAGAAGGCAAACAGTGGCAAGTACTTTTTTCATGTAAAAATGCTCCTTGAATAATGATTCCAAAAAACTTGAAACTTTGTATCGCGGAGGTTGCCTTAAAGCAACCGAGATTTCCGGTTAAAGTGTTAAATATCCCAGACTTTTTCTGGAGAGCAAAAAAGGCCACTCATTTCTGAGTGGCCTTTTTTATACAAGAAAACGAAGCAATTACTTCGTAACTTTTTTCTCCATAACTGGCTCTGCGCTTGCTACAGGGGAGGTAGTATCGCCAGCTGTGCGTTCAGAAGCGTAGGGAGGTTGGGTATCAACATAGCCGGTTCCGGTAGAGTCACAGGCGGCCAATGCAAGGGTCGAACCCAGCAGGCAGATTGCAACAAGAGTTTTCATTTGAGGCCTCATTTGCGTTGGTGGTTAATAAAGACGTTTCTCTGCGAAGAGATGGAAACCAGTAGGTTAAACCATATCAAAGGAGGGTCTTCAACCCTGTTTTTGTAAGATTTTTGATCTTTTTCACAACTATAAGGAAAAACTGGCCTATTTCGGGACTTTTTCGAAGTAACGGTCGATACTGGCTTTCAACGCTTTGACTATTTTTTGCCGATGAGCGGGGGAACTAAGCTTTTCAACTTCGGTACGATTCGTCAAATACCCCATCTCAACCAGAATTGAAGGAATATCCATAGCCTTCAAGACTGCAAATCCTGCAGAACGGAGGTTGTGATCCACGACTTTCACGCCCGTATCGTCGAGTTGGTCAATGACAGTTTTAGCCAAGAAACGGGATTGGTTCATTGTGTCTCTTGCGGCTAGGTCAATTAGAATGTTGGCCACATCTTCTTCTTGGTGAGTTAAGTCTACGCCAGCGATAAGGTCTGATTTATTCTCGCGCTCGGCGAGTTTTTCGGTTTCTGCGTCAGAGGCCTTGTCAGAGAGAGTATAAACAGAAGCTCCGGTGATACTGGAGTTCCGAATCGAATCGGCGTGTAGAGAAAGAAACAGAGCGGCTTTATGTTTACGGGCGATCATTACACGTTGGCGCAGAGGAATAAAAATATCGCTGTCTCTTGTCATTTTGACCCGATACTTTCCGCTATTTTCAAGCTGTCGCGCCAGTTCTTTGCCAACAGCTAGAACAATTGTTTTTTCATAAATTCCAGTGGCTCCGATAGCTCCCGGGTCTTGTCCTCCATGGCCAGGGTCAATGATAACGAGGGGTTTTTCGCGAGGAGGGGAAGAAAATCCAGACATGGGAGTAAGGTCTTGGCTCGGCTTTTTGGATTTAACCGACTTATTACTAGGTTTGTTACTAGGTTTGGCCGTGTTTTGGCCTCCTTGCAAAGATCCTTGAATCTGGTTTTCAAGAGAAGCCATAATTTCTGGTGTGGTGTTTCTGAAATCTATGACAAGGCGGTCTAGCTGTCCGTCTTTGCGCGGCAGCATGAAAGCAGACTGAATGAGAACTGGAGTGGTGGTTTCAAGGACCAAGCGTGATATTCCTCCCCCTAAAGAGCCATAGCGAACATCCTTGACAGACAGACCTGCTGGAATGGGTACGTTGCCAGCTTTCCAACGAATATCTGGCAAGTCCACGACAAGGCGCGTTGGATTTGTTAGGACGAAGGCTCTGAAGTCAGAGGTTTTGCTTAACTCAATCACTGCCCGTTGTTTGTCTGGATGCGCTCCAAAACGAATCGACACCACGTCCAGCGCAGCGGCTGGGGAGCTGACGAGCAGGGTAAGGCAAGCAATTAGAAGACCAAAGGAACGGTAAAACTTCATGAACATCAAGGAGGTTGTAAGCAAAATGGGGGCAGCGAGGTAGACTTTACCTCTCCAGCATAAAGAAGGTCTCCTGCTCCCGCAAAGAAATTTGTTCTACGGCCTTAAAAAAGAGCCAAATTTCAGGAAACACCTGTTTCGGAAAATTATTTTCGATTGTGAAGAGGGAGGGAACAGGTTAGTGTTTGTTTTGCGACCGCTACAGTTATAGCACAGCGTTTATTGTGTGAAAGGTTTCGCTAGCTGTGGCGCATGGTTGAAAAGGTCCTGATTGGATTATCAGCCCCTGTCTGGGAAAGGTTTTGGACTCTAAACGCGGGTTCAGGTTGTCTTTTTTCAGCATCTCTCCCGGGCTGAGTTGGGACACTATTTTAATTGCGGCCTTCTTCGGCAGCGTCTTTACCCGTCGCATTAAAGGCTCTTCCGGTGCAAGTCCGCGCTTGGAGTATTTTTATGACAAAACGTATGTTGATTGATGCCACCCATCCCGAGGAAACACGGGTGGTGGTGATTGATGGGAATCGCCTAACTGAATTTGACTATGAGAGCCAGCTCAGAAAACAGCTCAAGGGAAATATTTTTCTAGCCAAAGTGACCCGTGTTGAGCCTTCTTTGCAGGCAGCGTTTGTGAATTTTGGTGGAAATCGCCATTGTTTTCTACCTTTTTCAGAAATCCACCCTGATTATTTCCGCATTCCCGTGGCAGATCGTGATGCTTTGATTGCCGAACAAAAGGAAGCTCTAGAGGCTGCTATTGCGGCCGAGGAAGCTGCTTTGGCAGAGGAAGAAGCTGCTTTGGCTGCAGAGCAAGAGGGTTCGTCCACTGCGGCGCAGAACAGAACGTCTTCCCTTTCCTCTGAAGCTGAGGAATATTCCCCAGCCCCTCCTCTTGAAGAAGTCGGTGGCGGGAATCCTCCTTTGCCACAATCTTCAGAGGGCGAGGAGGTTTACGAAGAAGAGGGCGAGGAGGAAGAGACCCTACAATCTGATCTTGAAGAGGAAGAAAACGAAGAGGATTCTTCTGATGGAGAAGCGTTGGAGAGGGATAGTGCGGAGGTGCGCTCTGAACCAAGAATTCAGCATAAGCTGGTCTATCGTGGTGTAACTGAAATTGATCCAGAAACATTTGAAATCAAAATGCTGGACGAGAACGACTCTTTCGGGTTTGAACATGACCTTGCGGTCAGGATTGAGGAGTTGGCGCGGAGCCGTGAAGATGTTTTGAGGGTCCGTTTACATCACCGCCATTCTACTGAGGACGGGAAAGAAATCCGCTCGGTTTGGGTGGCCTTGCGCGAAGACAACCTTGATATTGACCTAGAAAAGGCGATTGAAGAAGAAACCCGTCGGGGCCGTGATGGTGGGCGGGGACGGGGAAGAGGACGTTTCCGCAATCGAGGACGGGGACGGGGCAACGGTAGCAACCGTTCTTCCATGCAGAATCGCCAAGTTGAAATTCTTGGTGGAGACGGAGTTGAAAACGATCAACCCTTTCGCCCGAGTCTGCACCGTAATTACAAAATTCAGGAAGTCATCAAACGCGGTCAGATTATGCTGATCCAAGTCCAGAAAGAGGAACGCGGCAACAAAGGGGCCGCTGTGACCACTTACCTGTCTTTGCCAGGGCGGTACTGTGTCTTGATGCCAAACTCTCCACGGGGTGGAGGGGTTAGTCGCAAGGTAGCTAGTTTTGCTGAACGCAAACGGATGCGCGAGATTTTGTCTGAGCTTGATGTTCCAGAGGGAATGTCAGTCATTTTGCGTACCGCAGGGGTTTCGCGCAATAAGGTTGAGATTAAGCGTGATCTCGATTACCTCATGCGGCTGTGGGATAATATTCGGGATCTTACTCTGCAATCGTCGGCTCCAGCTTTGATCTACGAAGAAAGCAATCTTGTTAAACGTTCTGTGCGTGATATTTACGCCAGCGACATTGAAGGAATTCTTGTCGCTGGTGAAGAGGGGTATCATGAGGCTAGAAACTTTATGAAACTTCTGATGCCCTCTCACGTTGATCGTGTTGAGCATTATACTGATGAAAAAATACCACTCTTTCATCGTTATCAGGTTGAAAATCAGATTGCCGAGATTGGTGAATCTGTCGTTAACTTGAGGTCGGGGGGGTATCTGGTCATCAATCCTACCGAGGCGTTGGTGTCGATTGATGTTAACTCTGGTCGGGCGACTAAAGAGCGGCATATCGAAGGAACGGCTCTTAAAACGAATCTTGAAGCTGCCGAAGAAGTTGCGCGTCAACTACGCTTGCGTGATCTTGGTGGCTTGGTTGTCATCGACTTCATTGATATGGAAGATTTTCGCAATGATGCCAAGGTTGAGCGGCGTTTGAAGGAAGCCTTGTCATCGGACCGTGCGCGGATTCAAGTTGGACGAATTTCTTCTTTCGGTTTGATGGAATTGTCGCGTCAGCGTCTTAATCCTAGCCTGACGGAGGCGCAATTTGAACGCTGTCCACACTGCAAGGGTGTTGGGTTTATTCGCAGTGTTGACTCGGCGACAATCTTGGCGTTGCGTTCACTAGAAGAGGAAGGTATTCGCAATCGGTCCTCGCAAATCATATTGTCGGTTCCTAACAGCGTAGCTCTTTACATCCTCAACCAGAAACGTGATATGCTGGCCGATATTGAGCGGCGTTACGGCTTTACTGTTTTTATTCGGGTTGATGAAACCTTGGCTCCAACTGGATTTAAGTTGGAGGCGATCAAAGGGATTGCAGCTCAAGTTCAAGGACGAGCAACTCGCATGGAATCTGATGAGGAGGGGCAAGATGATGAGGCTGATGGAGCTTTGTCTTTGAGAGAAACCGAACCTTCTGACGAATGTGCGGAATCGCCTGAAAAAGGTGATGGGAGCTCTCGCGGGGGGCGTCGTGACCGAGGACGCAATCGTGGAAGGGGACGTGGGCGAGGTAACTCTAGCCGTCTTGATGATTCATCGTCTGAAGAGTCTCGGAGCACAGCCACAGAAGATTCTTCCTCACCTGCGGTAAGAGCTGAGGGTGATAACAGGCCTGCGGTAGAGCGTGACCAGAAAAGAAGCAGCAGTCGCGGGCGTGGTCGGGGTGGGTCGCGTGAACGGGGTTTCTCTCGTGGAGAAAATGGACCTTTTCGCGAAGATACGATCTCAGGAGAGATTTCTTCTACTCCATCTTCCTCGGCGAGTGATGTAGTGAACAGCAGTCCTCCTCCAAAACCTGAATTTCGCGCTAAAAGATTTCAATCGCGTAAACCCTCTACTGAAGAAACCCCTGCGGTGGCAGTGCCTTCTTCTTCGGGCAGCGTGCCAACGACTTCCGCGCCTGTGGCGGCTTCGGTTTCGGCGGGATCTCCTTCAAATGACGTTTCAGAGAAAGATGCGTCTTCTGGTGGTTCCAAAAAACGGGGCTGGTGGAATCGGTTAATTGAGAAATAATAGAAAGGGAACTCTACGATGAGGCTGACTGTTTTTTTAGCGTTGGTTTTTCTCTCTTCTTCGGCCCTCTCTTCTGCAAGTTTTGCGGCGGAAGAAACGCCCCTTGTGGCATTGGATAACCAGACCAAAAGTCTTTTGGAAGGGTTGGATGATGCCCAGAAAAACGAACTTGCTGCTATCCGTAATAGTCACGGTATTATTCGTGCGGTTGAGGATGTTCAGGCCTCGGTTCAGCGCGGGGTTCTGGCTTGTGGCAAAGCAAATGCTGATCTCAAGGATTCATTGGATGAGAGATTATCCAACTGGCGGGCGGCTATTCGTCCAGTTATGAAGCAGGCACAAACCAAACAAGAGAAAATGATTCTTCTTCAGAATGTTGCCAAGCCTTCTGTTATCAGAAGCTACCTTAAGATATTCGATGAAGCTGTTGCCTTCCGCAACTCGGCTATCAAGGAAGTTCCCGTGACGGAGCGCAAAGAGTGTGAGTCCCTTTTGAAAAGCATGGATGGCACGCAGGAGAACCTCATTAAACTACTCAGAGAAAATTTGGCCCTTGATGGGACTGTTAAAATCAAAACCTGATTCTGATTTTTGAAGTCTATGCCAAGCTGCGCTGAAGTCGACATTCTCGAACAAAGAGCAAGTGAGGGATGGCCTCTGCCTGCCTTCCCCTTTTTCTATGGCAAGACCCAAGACTAAAGTGGGCTCTTAAGGTGCGGTGCAGTTGTCTCCAAGAATCTTTTGATTCCCCAGCTAACCCTACCATCCTTCTAATGTGTGGTTTGGCCAGATCGACCTCTCCTATTCTGACTAGGCGGAACGTGACACGCAGCAAGGAATCTTGATCGGCTTGTGATTTATTAAGAATAGAAAGATAGATTTTGGTGGCTTGGGCGGGATCCCCATCTTG
>CAYZAR010000033.1:0-4335 GCA_964476455.1 uncultured Micavibrio sp. | reverse complement strand
CCCAAACTGGGTCTTTTTGCTCTTCTTTATGTCCATTCATAGCACACCTCATTTTTATGTTTTTTACCGTAATATAGTCATTTTTAAGTTATGTCAACAACTTTTCCCGAAAGGGCCTTGATTCTCGGCCCCTATTCTTGCCATAGTGGCCACATGGTTTTTGCCGTTCGTCCCATAAATCGAATTGGTTGCCCGATTCTCCGTTAAGGAAGAATCGGGGTCTTGTGTGCGTCTTCCCGCATATTTTGCTGGTTTCCTGATAACTGCTTGAAAAATTTGAGAAATGAAATGACTGACTCTTCCTCCAAGTCCAATGCTGATTTTTATAAAGAGACTGTGTTCCTACCGCGTACGGATTTCCCCATGCGGGCAGACTTGCCGCAAAAAGAACCTCTTGCGGCACAAAAATGGAAAAACGAAAATCTTTATGAGCAAATTCGACGTGCGTCTGCTGGACGGCCCAAATGGGTGTTACACTGGGGGCCTCCCTACGCCAATGGACGTGCTCATGTCGGCCATGCTTTTACCAAATCGCTCAAGGATGTTGTGGTTCGCTGCAAACAGATGGAAGGTTACGATGCTCCGTTGGTTCCCGGGTGGGATTGTCACGGGTTGCCTATTGAATGGAAGATCGAAGAGCAATACCGCGAGAAGGGCCTCAATAAAGACGATGTGCCGATTTTGAAGTTTCGTCAAGAGTGCCGCGAATTTGCTCAGAAATGGGCGGATATTCAAAGTGAAGATTTTCAGCGTCTGGGCGTGATGGGGGACTGGAAAAATCCCTATATGACTATGCACAAAAAGTCAGAAGCTTCTATTGTGCGCGAGCTGCACAAGTTTTTGATGAACGGGCTTTTGTATAAAGGGGTCAAGCCGGTTATGTGGTCAGTGGTTGAAAAAACAGCTTTGGCCGAAGCGGAGGTTGAGTACAAGGATCATAAATCCATTACTATCTGGGTTAAGTTTTCAGTGGTGAAGGCTGCCCACTCTGCGCTTGAAGGGGCTAAGATTGTTATCTGGACAACAACGCCTTGGACAATGCCTTCTAACCGTGGGATTGCCTGTGCTGCGGAATTGGATTATGCCGTGTTCAAAGTTGAAGAGGTTGAAGGCGATAGCCGCGCCCAAAAAGGCGAAAGGCTGGTGGTGTCTGGGGCCTTGGCTGAGACCGTCAAACAAGCCGCAAAAATCACTGCGTGGACACAAGAGGCTTCTTTGAAAGGCTCTGAGATTGCAAAAAGTCTGTGTGCTCACCCTTTGCGTGGGCAGGGATATGATTTTGATGTACCGGTTCTTCTGGCCGACTTTGTAACAGAAGATACAGGAACGGGTTTTGTGCATATTGCTCCTAGTCATGGGGAGGATGACTTCTATCTTGGCAAGGCATCGGGACTTGAAATCACAGATAACGTGAACGATGATGGAACATTCAAAGATCATGTTCCGTTATTTGCCGGACTTGAGATTTATACGCAAAAAGGTGAAATGGGGCAGGGAAACTTTGCCCCACTTAAGGCTATTGATGATGCAGGTGGTTTGCTTGCCAAAGGCTCTATCCGCCATGAGTATCCGCATAGTTGGAGATCCAAAGCCCCAGTTATTTTCCGCACCACACCGCAGTGGTTTATTGCCATGGACAAAGATGTGGGGGGAGAAACTCTGCGTGAGCGTGCTCTTAAAGGAATCAAAGAAACCAAATGGTATCCACCTCAAGGGGAAAACCGGATCTCGGCTATGATTGCGGGGCGTCCCGATTGGTGTATCTCGCGCCAGCGCACATGGGGGGTTCCTATTGCAATTTTTCTTGAAAAAAGGACGGGTGAGCCACTTAAGGATAAATCGGTTAATCAGCGAATCTACGAAACTTTTGTTGCCGAAGGCTCAGATGCGTGGTTTGCCCGCCCGGCACAGGATTTTCTTGGAAGCGGGTATGATGCTAAGAACTACGATCAGGTTTTTGATGTGGTTGATGTTTGGTTTGAATCAGGTTGTACCCATGCTTTTGTGTGTGAGGAACGGGATGATTTGCATTCTCCCGCCGATTTGTATCTCGAAGGGTCTGACCAACATCGTGGCTGGTTTCATTCTTCTTTGCTTGAGTCTTGTGGGACGCGTGGTCATGCTCCCTATAAATCAGTTTTGACGCACGGTTTTGTGCTTGATGAAAAAGGCTACAAAATGTCCAAATCACTGGGAAATATTGTAGATCCTCATGATGTCATGAAAGAATACGGGGCGGATATTTTGCGTCTATGGGCGATAACTTCGGATTACAGCGAAGATGTCAGAATTGGCAAAGATGCCATGAAATCGACTTCGGATTTATATCGCCGTGTGCGCAATACGTTTCGTTTTCTACTCGGAGCTCTTGACGGATTTAGCGATCAGGAAAGGATTCCAGAATCCGAATATGGGGCCATGCCGGAACTGGAACAATTGGTATTGCATTGGTTGGCTGATTTGGACAAAGAGGTGAGAGCCTCGATTGCGGCCCATGATTATAATCGTATGGCTCAGCGTCTTCATAATTTTTGCACTGTTGAACTTTCGGCTTTCTACTTTGATATTCGTAAAGATCGTCTTTATTGCGATCGGCCTGACCTGTTCGAGCGGCGCGCAACGCGCACTGTGATGATGCATTTATTTGAGTGTCTTGTGACTTGGTTCTCTCCGATTTTGTGTTTTACTTCTGAGGAGGCATGGGGGTATCGTCCTGCTGGACTATGGCCTTTGGTTCCCAGTGTGCAGTTACGCAGGTTTGCTGATGTTCCTTTTGCATGGTCCAATCCTGCATTGGAGGAAAAATGGGAAACTATTCGCAGTTTGCGCCGTGTTGTGCTGGGAGCTTTGGAGCCTAAAAGGGCGGATAAGACAATTGGTTCATCGTTAGAAGCTGCACCTCATATTTTTGTTTCTCCGCAGCGGGCTGAGAATATCAAGGGGGTTGATCTTGCTGAGGTTTGTATTACATCTGATGTGCAGGTGAGCGTTGGACAAATTCCGTCACACGCTCACCAGATTCCCGATGTTGTGGGGGTTGGTGTCGTGTTTGATTTGGCTAAAGGTAACAAGTGTCAGCGTAGTTGGAAGATTCTTCCCACTGTGGGCAGAGATCCAGACTACCCTGATTTGTCCCCGCGAGATGCCGATGCTGTCAAATATTACGAATCTTTGAGTAAGGCGGCTTGAGCATATGGCTAAGAAGAGTTTCTTTTATGCTCTGATTCCTATTTTTGCTCTACTCGATCAGTTGAGCAAATGGTGGGTCATTGAAAGGTTTTTCCGTACGCGGACGTTTGAAGCTCATGAGCAGGAGAAGCCATTTTGGGAATGGCTGGTTTCTTTAGCTCAAACACCATTTCCTCCGGTGAAGTTTGAGATCATGCCGTTCTTTAACCTTGTTATGGTTTGGAACAAGGGGGTCAGTTTTGGAATGTTTGCTAGTGATGGTAGTTTGATGCCTTTGTTTCTAGGGGGGACGGCTCTACTGATGTGCTGTGTTTTCCTTATTTGGATTTGGAGAACTCCCAATTTGATGACGGTTTTTCCGCTGGTTCTGATCTGTGCAGGAGCTATTAGCAATGTTTGGGATCGTGTGCGTTTTGGCGGCGTAGCGGATTTCCTCGATTTTTACTGGGGAGATATTCACTATCCTGCGTTCAATCTTGCGGATTCCTTCATTGTTCTGGGCGTTGCATGGTTAGCCTTTGATGGAGTAATCTTGGAACCACGCCGACTCAAACAAATTCCTAAACCGAGTGTGACCTGATGACCAAAGTTTCTCTACAGACCTTTCTTTTCTTGTCCTTGTTGGTGCTGCCTATTTTAAGTGGGTGTGACCGTGCTAAAGAAGAGCTAGGTCTGACACGGCGCACACCTGATGAATTTTCTGTTATGAAACGTGCTCCGCTCGAAGTTCCTGCCAATTTAGATTCTTTACCGACTCCACAGCCAGGCGTACGGCGTCCTCAAGATGCTAGTGCTGTGTTAGATGCAAAAGTTGCTGTTGTCGGGGAGAAAGCAGCGCAAGATAAGGGATTGTCCGTTCCCTCAGTTTCTGAGACTGTCTTGTTACAAAAAGCGGGAGCAGCCAAAGTTGCCCCAAACATTCGGGAAGCGGTTGATAGGGAAGCAGTTGAAAACGCCAAAGATAATCGTTCCACGGTCAAAAAGCTTCTTAATCTTGGCAAGAAAGACGATGAAGGTCCGGCTACGGTCGTTGATGCTCCCGCCGAAATAAAGCGACTCAAAGCGAAAAGTTCCGCCGAGACACCGGTGCGGGACGAGTAAGAAACATGAGAAAAATATTTCTTTCAGGGCTAGCCTGTCTCGCAT
>CAYZAR010000032.1:2985-11570 GCA_964476455.1 uncultured Micavibrio sp. | reverse complement strand
TGCGATACGGTTCTCGAAAACCTCCCGTTTTCGTCACAAAATATTTTGAATGTCAACACATCCTAACGGGATTTTTATTTTTCTATGAAACCGTGAAAGTAAGGGTTGAGTTCTTCGCCTTTGTCTGGTTAATTTATAGAAGTTTCCACGCATAAACTTTTAGTCTGGTCGTTTGCTCATGCGAGGTCTTGCCCGCAAGGATTCCCGGAACTCTCCTATTCGCGCTGTCGGTCTGGCGGCGCGGGTTTCCCGCTATTCTCCTTTGCTCTTGACTGGCATTGCGGGTTTGCTGCTCTTAACATCCATGGTGCGCCCCAATTTGTGGAACGGTCCACGGGCTGCCGCGACTGATATGTTTTCTCCCCTCATTCTTGCGGTGAGTGCTCCTTTTAACTGGGTGGCTGACGGGGTGGGGGAAGTCACGGGTCTTACTCAAATTCGCGCTGAGAATGAACATTTGCGCGGAGAAAATCTCCGTCTCAAAGAGTGGTATCAAACAGCCTTGTTGCTTCAAGCAGAAAATCAGTCGCTAAAAGATCTGCTCAACGTTTTGCCCGAACCGAACCAGAGCTATATTACAACCCGTGTGATTGGTGATAGCGGAAGCAGTTTCATCAAAACCCTTCTGATTCAAGCAGGAACACTTGACGGTGTGGCCGAAGGGCAAGCGGTTATGGGTGGGCAGGGAATGATTGGCCGCGTGATAGAGTCCGGAAATAGGGCGGCGAGGGTTTTGCTTTTGAGTGATATGAACTCGCATATTCCAGTTGTGGTTGAAGGAGTCAATATGCGGGCTATTCTTGCCGGAACCAATAGCGATACGCTGACATTGGAACATCTTCCTCCTGACCAACTAATCCAAAAGGGAGCCCGTGTGGTAACTTCTGGCGTGGGAGGATTGTTTCCTGCAGGGCTTCCTGTCGGTGATGTGGTCGAGATTGAAAATGGCGTGGCTCTCGTCCGCCTTTATTCGGATCCTGAGAATTCCAGCTATGTTCAAGTTATTCAAAAACCAGAGGATCCCAACGTTCGGCAGAGTCTGCATGAATTAACCGCTTTGCCGCGTGCCGAAGGCGCGGAATAAATGCGCGGGTTATGATGGTCTTTCCGGATTCCTTTCCTCTTCTAACCCAGACGGTGAAAGTTCTTTTTCTTTACCTGTTCCTTTTGATGCTTCTGGTTTTGAATCTGGCCCATTTGCCGTTGATGAGTGAGGCGGGAACTCGTCCCGCTTTTCTCCTGATCGGGATTTATTTCTGGGTTATTTTTCGTCCGAACTTGATGCCTTTGTCTTTGGTGTTCTTGCTGGGGATTCTTCTTGATATCCTCTCTGGCGGCTTGGTCGGATTAAACACGTTTTGCTTTATGCTGGTTGCCTTGCTGGTCAATAGTCAAAGACGGTTTCTGCTGGGGCAGTCATGGCAAGTTATTTGGGCCGGTTTTTTCGTTGCTGTCTTGATGTTCCAATCTGTTCAGGTCATTGCCTATAGTCTTGCCAGATGGCAGGTTCCCTCTATCGGGCAGACCGTGGCAAGTGTGGTTGTTAGTGTTCTGGCCTATCCTTTATTGCTCATTCCTTTGATGGGGCTTAATAGATTTTTGGTGAGTCGGGGAAGATATTAGATCTATGGATCGTGACCAAGACCGTCTGGAAAGTTTTTCGCGTCGCGCTTTTCTGGTTGGTGCGGGGCAGGGTGTTTTTCTATGTGTTCTCGGCGCACGGCTTGGCTGGTTGCAACTGGTTGAGGGTGAGAAATACAAAATGCTCGCCGAGAATAACCGGATTAACGTTCGTATCCTTGCTCCGTCACGGGGGCAGATTGTTGATCGTTATGGTGTGCCGCTTGCGGTGAACCAGCAGAATTTTCAAGTTGTGGTCATTCCAGAACAAGTTGATGATCTTGAAAAAGCATTGCAGGATCTCAAAAAGGTCATCACCATTGATGACAACAACGTAAAACGCGTTCTTCGTGAGGCCGGACGGAATCCAAGTTTTGTACCAGTCGAGGTCAGAGACAATCTGAAATGGGAAGAGGTTTCCATCATCGAAGTAAACCTTCCTGACCTCCCCGGGGTATCGGTTCAAGATGGAGAACTCAGAACCTATCCCTATAAGGAATCAACGGCTCATCTGGTCGGATATGTTGGGCGGGTCAGCGAAAGCGAAATGACCAATGACAAACTTCTCTCTTTGCCCGGGTTTCAGATTGGCAAGAGTGGGCTTGAAAAACAGCTCGAAGATAGTTTGCGCGGCACTCCGGGCAAGGCCGAGATTGAGGTCAATGTTCATGGCCGCGAAGTTCGTCAGTTGGGCCGCGAGGCTTCCAAAACCGGAGAGCGTGTGGTTCTGGGGATTGATGCCGAGTTTCAGCGGTTTGTTCAGCAGCGTCTCGCGCAGGAAAAAAGCGCATCAGCCGTAGTCATGGATGTTCACAGCGGGTCGGTTTATGCCATGGCTTCGCAGCCAAGTTTTGATCCCAATGTCTTTACTCGAGGCATTTCCGCAATGGATTGGGAGCAACTGCGCGATGATCCTGCGCACCCGCTCAATAACAAATGCGTTGGTGGTCTTTATCCCCCCGGGTCCACGTTCAAAATGGTGACGGCTCTGGCAGGATTAAAAGCTGGCGTGATTGATGAAAATTCGACAGCGTTTTGCCCGGGTCATTACGATTTCGGGAGTAGCCGATTCCATTGTTGGAAAGCTGGCGGACATGGAACGGTTAGTATTTTTCGAGCCCTTGCCGAATCTTGTGATACTTATTTTTATAAAATGTCCACGGCTCTTGGTATTGATAGATTGGCCGAGATGGCCGAAATGTTGGGGTTTGGGCAATTGTTGGGAACGGGCTTGCCCGAAGAAAAAGCCGGACTCATGCCGAACACGAAGTGGAAACGTGAAAAACGGAAAGAGCCGTGGCATCCCGGGGAAACAATTATTTCAGCCATTGGACAAGGAAATGTGCAGGCCTCCGGTCTTCAATTGGCAACGATGACCTCTCGTATCGTCAATGGCGGGTATGCGGTTAAACCTTGGTTGGCCGGATATGTCGGCTCTACCCCCACCTTCTCGGGGCCGTGGCCGAAACTGGATATTGAGGACCGTCATTTGCAAATGGTTCGTCAAGGGATGGAGCGTGTTCTCCTTCCCGGGGGGACTGCTTACGGCTCGCGCATCATGGAGATGGGGCTCGAAATGGGCGGAAAAACCGGAACGGCACAGGTCAAACGGATCAGCAAAGCTGAACGAGCCAGCGGGGTACGGCGGCAAGAAGATTTGCCGTGGCATTTGCGTCACCATGCCCTGTTTGTTGGATATGCGCCAGTGGCTGATCCGCGCTACGCTTGCGCGGTGATTGTCGATCACGGGGGAAGCGGGTCTGGTGCTGCTGCGCCAATTGCGCGGGACATTATGATTGAAGTTCAAAAACGAAACCCCGCTGCCAAAAAGATGGAGCCATAGTCCATGTCAATTTTTACATCGCAGATTACGGTTGATGAGGCTTCGTTATTGGGACGGCTGCGTCAAATAACTTGGGGAATGGTCTCTCTTATTTGTGCGGTCGCGGTGATCGGGTTTTTATGTTTGTATTCTGCTGCTGGAGGAAATATTGATCCGTGGGCTTCGGCACAAATTATCCGCTTCTTGTTTGCCTTGGGCTTGTTGATTGGGGTCGCCGTGATTGATCTGCGGTGGGTTTTTCGTGCTGCCTACCCATTTTATGCCCTGACTTTGCTCTTGCTGGTGCTGGTTGATGTCTTTGGCCATATTGGCATGGGGGCGCAAAGGTGGCTGGATATTGGAATCATGAAGATTCAACCTTCGGAATTGGCCAAAATTGCAACCGTCATGGCTTTAGCGCGTTACTTCCATACCAAGGATATGGATCAGGTGCGCCGCTTGAGAACTCTGCTTATTCCTGTGGCGATTATTGCCGCGCCGTTTCTTCTGGTCGCTGCGCAACCAGATTTGGGAACGGGAATGTCGATTGTTATTGCCAGTGTAACCATTCTTTTTGCCGCAGGCGTTTCTATCTGGATTTTTATTGCCGGAGTTGCTGCGGCTGCGGCGGCTGTTCCTATCGCATGGAATTTTCTTTTGCACGACTACCAAAAGGACCGCGTGCGTATTTTTCTTGATCCGGAATCAGATCCCTTGGGCGCGGGGTTTCACATTACCCAATCGAAAATTGCCCTAGGATCGGGGGGCATTACCGGCAAGGGGTTCTTAGAGGGAACCCAGACTCACCTCAATTTTCTTCCAGAAAAGCAGACGGATTTCATTTTTACCTTATGGGCTGAGGAATGGGGACTGCTCGGCGGGCTTGCCTTGATTGCCTTGCTGGGCACAATTATTCTCTATGGTTATTGGATTGCTTTTCGCTGTCGCAATCAATTCGGAAGATTGCTGGCCTTCGGTCTGACCATCAATTTTTCAATCTATGTGATGATTAACATTGGCATGGTTATGGGGCTTTTGCCTGTGGTTGGGATTCCTTTGCCGCTTATGTCCTATGGCGGAACGGCTATGCTCACAGTCATGCTGGCCTTTGGCATCATCCAGTGTTGCCACATCTCGCGGGATGCCAAACTTCCTAGGGGGATGTAGTAAACAAACGAAGAAATGACGCTACGAAGAACGCCCTAAGGCTTGGCTTCTGGCGGTTGCAGCGGCGACAGCTTTTTTCATGAGCGGTTTTAATCCATCCTCTTCCGAGAGAAGGATGGTGAGAGCGGCTTCGGTTGTTCCCCCTGCACTTGTAACTTGCTCGCGGAGATCAGGAGCCGAGAGGTCAGCGTTCTGTTCCGCAAGATAGGCCGATCCAATGACAGTTTGACGAGAAAGGCGTGCGGCCATATCTTCTGTTAGACCTGCGGCCATTCCCGCTTCGGCCAAGGCTTCTATCAATAAAAAGACATAGGCTGGCCCGCTACCCGACACAGCGGTTACGGCATCCATCAAGGATTCGTCTTCCAGCCAGTCCATTTTTCCCGTTGCGGAAAGCAAAGCACCCGCCAGATGTTTCTGTTTTTGGTCTATGCCCAGCGTATGACACGCCACACTCATGCCGTGCCCGATAGCGGCAGGCGTGTTGGGCATGGCCCGTACGATGGCAAGGTCTGTTCCCAAATGCTCCCCGAAGTAAGCCAAAGATTTTCCTGCCGCGATGGACAGAATTAGAGGATGCGAAGCAAGAAAGGGTTTGAGCGAAGCACAGACCACATCCATATCTTTTGGTTTAACCGCAAGAACAATCACATCAAAAGCAGAGTCTCTCTCTAAGGCATCTAGAGAAAGATAAGGCGAAACAGGCCCGATCAAGGAAACCGGATTGGGGTCTATAACGGTAATGTTTAGTTCAGGAAAGCAATCAACCCATATCTGCGCAAGGGCCGAACCCATTTTGCCGTAACCAATGAGAAGAAGGCGCGTGGGGGGAAGATGGTTCATAGCTTTTACGAGGAACCAAGAGTCGGCATCAGAGCCAAAGACAAGCTCTCGCTATCTGGAGAGACTGAGACCGAAGAGAGCATCTGAAACACAGCATAGTTTTGATCGCATTGTTCAATTGCAACGTGAATGAGGTCTTGCAAATAGTCTGCTCCCGATGTTTGAGTCAGCCCACGGAAGAGCTGTGTATGACGGAAACACGGCGTCATGCTTTCCCCGTCCAAATCAAAGTGACCAAGCCAAAGTTTGTTGTTCATGTTGTTGAGGGTACAACAAGCACTGGCGTAATTTTGGTCGTCGAGGCGAAGGTCGAATTCGCAGCAGAACTGCATCGCCCCGATACTCTCTTCCCATGTAAAAATCATATGATAGACACCTCGCGTGCCTTTCATTTCCAGAAGCAGCTCGTCCCGATTCATGCGGTTAAATGTCCAGTTTTGACTGGCGAGCAAGTCTTCAACTCCATCTAGTGGGTTGCTGACTTCTTCGGAGAGGAAAAGTTCGAGCTGGTCGATCATGCGCGTTTCGCTGGTTTCTTGGTTGCGGACACAACTTTTTTGGCAATTTTCTTTGCAGCCGTAGGTTTAGCAGCAGTGGCGGATTTGCCAGATTTTTTAGCTGCGCTTTCTTTCATCGCTTTGGCGGGTTTGGCTATTCCGGCAAGGGCGGCTTCCAGTTCGGCCACTCTCTTTTTCAAAGACTCCTGCTCCAAACGGAATTTAGAGATGGTGGCTTGCAGACGTTGAATATCTTCAGATCCTCCTGCGTCACGGGAATCGCCCTCCCGCAATCCACGGAAATCAGCCCCGAGTTGTTGGCCAACACTCGAGAGCAAGCTGGCGGCCCCACCGGCAACCCGAACCAGATCGTCGAACAATCTGTTGTCTTTCATCATATCTGTCACTCTTTTTCTTTGATTTTTGCGCATAGGATAATGTCTTTAGCATTCCCCCGAAACTGTTGCAAGACAGCTCGAAACAGCCTAAAGAATTAGGCGGGGGATAATTCTCTAAGTGCCCATCCATAGGGAAAAATTTTCTGGATGGACACTAAAGGTAGGTACAGCATGATTATAGTAACTGGCGGGACAGGGTTTATCGGGTCAAATTTGGTGGCTGGACTGGAAGCCATCGGCGCAGAGCGGATTGTCGTGTGCGATGTATTGGGATGCGATGACAAATGGAGAAATATCGCCAAGCGCGGACTCTATAATATGATCCCTCCAAGCCGCTTGATGGAGTATCTGGATGAACATCAGGATGAAATTGAAATTATTTTTCACATGGGGGCTATTTCTTCGACAACGGAAACCGATGCAGATTTAATTGTTGAAACTAACTTTGTTCTGACTCGCACTTTGTGGAATTGGTGTGCGCGGAGTGGAGTTCGGTTTATCTATGCATCTTCTGGATCAACCTATGGAGATGGAACTTTGGGATTCAAAGATCTTGATGAACCTAGTTTTCTCGCCAAGCTGCGTCCTCTTAATCCCTATGGGTGGTCAAAAAACCTGATGGATCGTTACGCTTCTAGTATGGTTTATAAGGAAGATGATAGGCTGCTCCCGACACAGTGGGCCGGATTGAAGTTTTTTAATGTCTATGGTCCCAATGAATTTCACAAAGGGGATCAAATGAGTGTCGTTTGTAAGCTCTATCCCCAAGTAGCAGCTGGTGCAGCGGCCAGATTGTTCCGTTCCTATAACTCCAAATTTGAGGATGGGGGGCAGTTGCGCGATTTTGTTTATGTGGATGATTGCGTGGCGGTTATGCTCTGGCTTTACCAAAACCAAGATGTAAGCGGCCTTTATAACGTGGGGAGCGGGAAGGCCCGCAGCTTCAAAGATCTGGCCATTGCAACTTTTGAAGCGGTTGGTGCCGCGCCGCGCATTTCTTTTACCGATATGCCAGAAGAACTCAAAAACAAGTACCAGTATTTCACCGAAGCCGATATTTCAAAATTGCGGGCTGCCGGATATAACAGGCCAATGACCGAGATCGAAGACGGTGTCAAAAGTTTGGTGCAAAAGTTTCTTACCCGAGATGATCCGTATCGCTGATGGCTCTTACCTTTCCTGAAATCAATCCAGTTGCCTTCGAGATTGGTCCCTTGCAGGTCCATTGGTATGCTCTTGCCTATATGGCTGGATTTATTCTTGGTTGGCGGTTGGCCGTTCGGGTTTGTCGCCTTGATGACAATAAATATCGCCCCAACGAAACAGATATTGATGACTTTATGTCATGGGCAATTTTAGGCGTTCTGCTCGGCGGACGGCTTGGTTATGTGTTGTTTTATAATTTGCCGACTTATGTTGAAAATCCGCTGGGTATTCTTAAGCTTTGGCAAGGGGGAATGTCTTTTCATGGGGGCGTGATCGGTGTTGTAGTGGCGACAACCGCTTTTGCTTATCTTAAGAAAGTCTCTTTGCTCAGGCTG
Source organism: uncultured Micavibrio sp. (assembly GCA_964476455.1). GTDB lineage: Bacteria > Pseudomonadota > Alphaproteobacteria > Micavibrionales > Micavibrionaceae > UBA1573. The sequence continues at coordinate 3,682 of CAYZAR010000032.1, read as the reverse complement.
TCCGATTTGTTTGCCGTTTCCGCGCCTATCGGATTCTTCTTTGGCCGGATTGCCAATTTTATCAATGGCGAACTTTATGGCCGCCCTACGGATGTTTCTTGGGGGATGGTTTTTCCAAGAGCCGAAGATGGAATGTTGCGTCACCCTAGCCAGTTGTATCAGGCGGCCCTTGAAGGGTTGGTTCTTTTTTTGATTTTGCTGGTCATGATCCGTATTCCCAAAATCAGGAATATTCCGGGGGTGGTGTCCGCTGCGTTTTTAGTCTTCGCGGGGATTTTTCGTTTCGCGGTCGAGTTTTTTCGTGAACCGGATGTTCAACTTGGTTTTGTTTTCGAAAGTCTCTCGATGGGGCAGATTCTCTCTGTTCCCATGATGATATTGGGTGCTGGTGTGTTCATCATCGCAAGGCGGAATCATGCCAGATTACAACAACAAACTCTTTGAGCTTATCTGTTCTCAAATTGCCGAATCTGGGCCTATGTCTGTTGAATCATATTGGGATATTTGTCTCGCTCATCCTCAGTATGGATATTACAAACGACAAGACCCTCTTGGCCAAGCCGGAGATTTTATAACGGCTCCAGAAATTTCCCAGATGTTTGGAGAAATGATCGGAATCTGGTGTGCGTGCGCGTGGTCTGCGTGGGGAAAACCTGAGAAAATTCACTTGGTAGAGTGTGGCCCGGGCCGAGGAACC
>CAYZAR010000032.1:0-2975 GCA_964476455.1 uncultured Micavibrio sp. | reverse complement strand
CATAGAAGGATTTGTCAAAGCCGTGGATGTCCATTTGATTGAAACTTCTCCAGTTTTGCGGGCCAAACAGAGGGAAACTCTATCGTGGGCTAATCCAGTTTGGCATGATGATTTTGAACTTCTCCCCCAAGATGCACCCGTTTTATTTATCGGTAACGAATTTCTTGATGCTCTGCCCATTCGTCAGTTTGTAAAAGGCAAAGAAGACTGGCAAGAGCGGTTGATCGGTCTGGATGACCACGGCGTTTTGCAATTCGTCATGGGAGATAAGATTTCGTTTGAGCGAGAAGCGGTCGAGGGAAGCATTGCTGAACTCTCGCCAGCTCGCCAAGCAGTTATGGAGAAAATATATGAACGCATTCTACATCAAAAAGGCGCGGCTTTGATGATTGATTACGGGTACGAGGCTTCGGCAAATGGCGATACGTTCCAAGCTGTCCGAAAACATGGATATGCTCCGGTTCTGGAATTTCAAGGCGAAGCGGATCTTACCTCTCATGTTGATTTTGGCGTGTTGGCAGAGGCAGCACAGAAGAGGGGGCTTTCGGTCCTCCTTTCCAATCAGGGAGATTTTCTGCGGGCTATGGGCATAGAAATTCGAACCGCAGCGTTGTTGCAACAAGCGAATGAAGATCAAAAAAAATCCATCGCCTCGGGGTTGGTTAGATTGACGGGTGAGGCGCAAATGGGCCAATTGTTCAAAGTGTTGGAGGTTGCGCATGAACAGACTTATTCTTGAAGGTTTGGATAATCCTAGATTTCCCGAGATTGCTCACGGATTTTTCGGGCGATGCGGTGGTGTGAGCAGCGGCGTTTATGAGAGTTTGAATTGCGGTCTGCACTCAGGAGACGATCTGGATCGTGTGCAGGAAAACCGCAAGCGGGTAGCTTCAACTTTACAGGGACATTCTCTTTATACACTGAAACAGGTTCACAGCAATATTTGCATTCCCATTGAAACCCCCCATGAGGTGACGGATGATATAGAGGCAGATGCCTTAGTCACCACTTGCGCGGGTGTGGTTATCGCAGCCCAAAGCGCGGATTGTGGTCCTGTGTTGTTCGTTGGGCAGAGGTCAACGGGCGGGCCAGTGATTGGTGCGGCTCATGCCGGATGGAGCGGTGCATTACAAGGCATTCTGGAATCAACTATCAAAACGATGCTGGATAAGGGCGCGGAGCTTTCTTCTTTGCGGGCCGGAATAGGCCCTTGCCTTGGTCCTCAAAGCTACGAGGTCTCAACGGGGTTTGAAGCCGCTTTTCTTGAGGAAGATTCTCAAAGTGCTGCGTTTTTCTCTCAAGGCGCGGACGAAAAATGGAGGTTCGATTTTCCGGCTTATCTTGAGTTCCGTTTGCGGCGGGCCGGAGTGCGTCATGTTGTCCTCTCTGGACGGGATACTTATGCAGATGAAGACGAATATTTCAGCTTTCGCCGCGAAACTCACCGTGGCGGAAAACTCTATGGCCGTCAGGTTTCCGCGCTTGTGATTCGGGGGAGTTGATTTTTTCCAAAAAATTCTTATAGTCCCGCGCATCCATCCATTTTGAATAGGGCCATCGCCATGAAGCTGATTACTGGGAACTCTAATCCTCCGCTTGCACAAGCAATTTCAGCTCATCTTGATATTCCTTTGACCCAGTCCAGTTTTCGCCGCTTTGCCGATAATGAAGTCTTTGTCGAGATTGACGAAAATATCCGTGGCGAGGATGTCTTTATCATCCAGTCCACGTCCTATCCGGCCAATGATAATTTGATGGAATTGCTGATTGCCATTGACGCTTTGCGCCGCAGTTCGGCGCGGCGGGTGACTGCCGTTATCCCCTATTTTGGTTATGCGCGTCAGGATCGGCGAACGGGTCCCCGTACGCCCATTTCAGCCAAGCTGGTTGCCAATTTGATTACCAAGGCGGGAGCCAATCGGGTTTTAACTCTTGATCTTCACGCCGGACAAATTCAGGGCTTTTTTGATATTCCAACCGATAACCTGATCTCTTCGCCTGTGCTGGTTCCCGACATTGAAAAACGATTTGCCGGACAGGACATTATGATTGTTTCTCCCGATGTCGGGGGGGTCGTGCGGGCGCGTTCGATTGCCAAGCGGATCAATGCGGATCTGGCTGTCATTGATAAACGCCGCGAAAAAGCTGGTGTTTCCGAAGTGATGAATGTGATCGGCGATGTTGAAGGCAAAGTTTGCATTATGCTGGACGATATTGTTGATTCTGCCGGTACTCTCTGCCACGCGGCGGTGGCTCTTCGGGAACATGGGGCTACATCGGTTTCTGCCTATGCCGTTCACGGGGTTCTTTCTGGCGGGGCCATTGCCCGCGTTATGGACTCCCCCCTTGAAAAACTGATGATTACGGACAGTATTCTGGCAACCGAGACGGTTCGGAACTGCGCCAAGATTGAACAAATCCCTATTGCCCCCTTCGTAGGGGAAGCAATCCGCCGGATTGCTGAAGATCGCTCTATTTCTGCCCTTTTTAAGTAGATATCTTGCATAACCCTTTTCGTCATTCCGGAGGCGTTTTTTCAGGACGTTGGCCTGAAAAATTTGCACGTCCGGAATCCAGTTCCGGAATCCAGTTTTTGTGCAGCTTCGCTGCACTCATATGCCAGATCCCCAATCTACGGTCGGCACAGCCTCCCTTGTTGGGGATGACAGGGAGGGTTTTTAGAGGGGAACACAAATAACTCTTGCTTAACCGCTGTTCTTTTTGCTAAATCTCCCCATCCTGTCAGCACCCCTGGAGGCTGACGTAACTTTAACATAAGAGGAACTGCCATGTCTAAACAATACACCTTGGCGGCGAATATGCGTGATAGGGCCGGTAAGGGGGTCGCTCGTGCCATTCGTCGGGAACTAAGTGTTCCAGCCGTTATTTACGGAGATAACAAACCTCCGGTTATGATTTCCCTTCCAGATAAGGAATTGTGGATTGAATACAACAAAGGCCATATGCACACCAAT
>CAYZAR010000031.1:11311-11614 GCA_964476455.1 uncultured Micavibrio sp. | reverse complement strand
TTGACGGAGAACTGGATCACCTGCCAGAATCGGCGTTCTATATGATTGGTTCCATCGATCAGGCGATAGAAAAAGCCAAAAAAATGGCAGCTGAAGCGGCGTAATTCCTTCTTGTCCCTCTCCCCTTGGGGAGAGGGTAGGGTGAGGGGTAAAAGTTTTTAACTACAGAGCACGCAGAGATCGCAGAGAATTTTATGGTTGTAAGAAATCAGACAGAAGAGACCATTTTAGCCATACAAAAGATAAACCAAGGTATTGAAGAGCTATAGGAAATTTATAAACAAACAGGCCGCAGGTTTTCTA
>CAYZAR010000031.1:0-11301 GCA_964476455.1 uncultured Micavibrio sp. | reverse complement strand
GGTTTTCTATGGATGGCCGAATGGTAGGTGATATTGGCGAAGTTATTGCAGCTAATGTTTACGATATAAAATTGACTGACCAAATAGAACAAGGCCATGATGGCTTATGGGGAAATGAGAAAGTACAAATTAAGGCAACTTATGGCGATACAAGTTTAGGCTTTAGTAAGCAGTATGAAGATATGTATTATATTGGACTAAAGCTCTTTAGAGAGCCAAATCAATCTGGTCAAATATATGAAGAGATATACAACGGTAAAGGTGGCGCGATATGTGACTTTCTTCGTAAAACAAAAAATGCTCCGAGGCGACTGGAAAATCTCGAAAAGAACCTTCTGGTTTCGGTTTCGTTGAATGATTTAAGAACGCTTTCTGCAGATCAAACGGAGAGGGAGAGGGTTGCTAAAAGATAAACTCTGTCTATCTCTGCGGTCTCTGTAGTTGGAATATATAATGGCAAATGTTACACAGTTTCCTGATCTTGGTTCTGAACTGACGGGTAAAATTATAGAATGTGCTATTGCCGTTCATAAATATTTTGGCCCGGGGCTACTGGAGAGTGTTTATGAGGAATGTTTGGCGATTGAGCTTGCAAAGTCAGGATTAGGATTTAAGAGGCAACACTGTATGCCGATTGATTATCACGGAAAGATAGTCAAAGATGCATACCGTCTTGATTTATGGGTGGAAGATAAAGTTGTTATTGAGGTTAAAGCGGTCGAAAAAATTATACCTCTGTTTGACGCTCAAATAATAACTTACATGAAGCTGAGCAGAAGCCCCTTGGGATTGTTGATTAACTTTAACGAAAAACTGGTAAAGGACGGAATAAAGCGTTTTGCACTAACAGAATTTAATTCTTAAACTCTGTTTATCTCTGCGCTCTCTGTAGTTAAAAATGGAAACAAAAAACACTTTCAATTTCGAACTCGTTTCACCCGAAGCCAAATTGATTTCGGAACCAGTGTGGCAAGTGAGCATTCCGGGTGAAGAAGGGGATGTCGGCGTTCGTGCGGGGCACATGGCTTTGGTCATGTCCATTCGTCCGGGTGTGGTTGAGGTCATGCTCGGCGAGCAAAGCGAAAAGAAGCGCATTTTTATCGCGGGTGGCTTTGCCGATATTGCTCAGGATCATTGTACCATCCTTGCCGAACAAGCAGTTGATCTAGCCAGTCTTGATACCGACAAGTTGGAAAAGGAGTTGCTCAATCTGTCCGAAGACTTGTCCTTGGCTGTCACGGATACCGAACGGGTCCGGCTGCAAAAACGGATAGATCTGATTTCTGCTATGCTTCATGCAAGTCGCAAAGCTTAGGTGAGATTATTTGGGTTTTACTGAGGGGACTATACAACTAGCTATAGGAGGCTATGGATAAAAAATCTTTGGTTATTTTGAGGGCTTCGGCAAGGCCAACACGGTGAATTTCCACGCCATCAGGAAAGGCGTTCATGAGGCGAGAAGGGGCCGCACTATCAAGGATAACGAAAATCCCTCGATCTTCTCTTTGTCGGATGAGGCGGCCATAGGCCTGTTTGAGGCGCAAACGAGTCAGGCGGTCATCGTAGAGGCCCTTGCCAAAGGCTTCGCGGCGGGCTTTGTGAAGCAAGGTAGAGCGAGGCCACGGCACGCGGTCAAAAACGATCAGGCGCAAAGACTCCCCCGGGACATCCACGCCGTCCCGAACTGCATCGGTTCCGAGCAAGCAGGAATGGGTGTCATCGCGGAACATATCTACCAAGGTTCCCGTGTCAATGCCGTCAGCGTGTTGTCCGTAGAGTGTGATTCCCTGCGCGGCGAGGGGGCCTTGGATACGGCTGTGAACAGCGCGTAGTCGTTGAATGGCGGTAAACAGTCCGAGAGATCCTCCGCCCGCAGCTTCGAAGAGGGTGCGATAGGCAGCACCTAGTTGATCCATATCATCGCGGCTTATATCGGTTACAACAATAACGCGCGTATGTTTGGCGTAGTCAAAGGGAGATGGAATCGAAAATGCGGCGGGCGTATCGGTGAAAGAAGTTGCGCCGGTAAATATTTTGGCAGCTTCCCAGCTGGCTGTACTGTCTTCGGAATCGCTTGTGTCGCGGAGTGTAGCCGATGTCATCACCACACTATGCGCATGAGGTTTAAGAGCTTGAGCAAAGGTTTTAACTGGATCAACATAGTGCCGATACAATCCAACATCGGTTGCTTGCCCATCGTTTCGCTCAATTTCCATCCAGTCCACAAACTCTGGGTTTATCTCCCCGTCTTCAATGTTGTTTAGCATCGCAATCCACGGGCCAAGAGATGAATTGATCCGGCGATCAAGAGAGAGAGCTACAGATTCAATTCGTTTCCGATGATCAGATGAGAGCGTTTCCGCCTGTGTGGAAAGCTTTTCTTTGAGCAAAGCTGAAAGCCTTGCCATCGGAGAGCGCAAGGATTTGAGATCGTTGCGCAGGTGAATGGCTGCTTCGCCTACGCCATCCAGCAATGGAAACACCCCAGTTTCAAGAGAGTAAGGGCCTTGACGACCTTCAGCTCTGGCCCAGACTTGTTTCAAAATCATTTCAAAAAACAGTTCGGCAGAGCCTTGAATTCCTCCCTGTTTCAGACGTTTCAGCCAGTCATGGGTGGGCAGAAATCTAGCACGGTGAAGAACATCCTCTAGCAGGAGCAAACCATCTTGGTCGGCGGAGATAAGGTCTTCAAGCCGTTTGGATAAACCACGCGCACGGCTTTTTCTACCTCCTTCCGGTCCAATTAACCAACGGCGAAGATCATAACTTTCCTGTCCGGTCAGGTGTGAGGCAAAGGCACTGTCGGCGGCATCAAAAACATGATGTCCTTCGTCAAAAACGGTGTGGCGGGGAAGATCATCATCAGCGTGGGCCGCCTTAATCATCATCACCGCATGATTGCTGATAACAAGAGGAGAACGGGCCGCCTTGCGAATAGCCCGTTCACTAAAGCAGCGGTGATAATGATCGCAACCAGAAAAAATACACTCTCCTCTTCGATCCGCAAGCCCAAGAGTTCCCGAAAATCCGAGCAAGCTTGGAAGCCATCCTGAAAAATCAGGCCCACTCAAATCTCCATCTTCGGTTTCCATGACCCACCTAGCCATGAGTCCTGTAGAAATTGCAGGTTCTATGTGTTTGGCAAGACCAGCCGCCGCAGCAACATCTTCAAAGTTTAAGAGGCATAGATAATTTTCACGCCCCTTTCGAATAGCCACCTTGGCAGCTCGCAAGTCTGGATCAGGAAAAAGGCTGCGGACTTCGTTATTGATCTGTCGTTGTAGGTTTTTGGTATAGGTTGATATCCATACACTGCCATCATTTTTTTCGCTCCACAAAGCGGCAGGTGTCAGGTAACCAAGAGTTTTTCCAACCCCTGTTCCCGCTTCGGCGAGAACCACAACCGGATCGTCTTCGGATCCCCTTGGTTGAAAAGCCTCGGTAAGACGGGTTGCGTAATTCATTTGTGCAGGGCGAACTTCTGATCTGTGCCGATGTTGCAGCGTGCTTTCCAGTTTTTCGCGGACTTCTTCACCACTGATCCCAAAATGTGCAGGCGGTGGTGGCGGAGGTTCATCGGCCCATTCTGGAAGTTTCGCCCAGACGTTAAAAAGAGTCTTCGAAATAATTGTTTCTTTGGGGTCGTAGGTTTTGCCAAGAGCTGAAAAAATCCGGCCTGTCCATCCCCATCCGCGCCCGTTGAGTCCCATGGCGGCAGCAATATCCAATAGCTTGTCAGGCTTGGGATTATGGCGGAGGTCTTCGAGAAGGACACGTGCGGAGTCAAGCAAACTTCCAGGCATATCTTCCAGCTCTATCGGAGGGGAAAGGCCCAAAGCTTTGGCGAGGCCCGCCGGAGTGGGAACGCAAAATCTTGTCGGATGAACAAAGCTGTAAAGCTCAAGAACATCAAGAGCTTGCAGGTCATCGCATTTAAGCCGTGCGCGCATATAAGGGGCATGGCAAACCAGCAAGGGAGTGCTGGTCATTAAAAAAGCGTGGTCTTTGCCAAGAATGCGGATTTCTCCATCACCGCTGAGCAGGGCAAAATCCTTTGCGCCCGCACAAAGAACCGGCGCAAAAAAAGAGGGCAAGGGGAGAGCAGAAAGCGAAGGGTTGTGCATGAGATTACTCTAGCACAAAGAATTTCCAAAATCTGGTTAATTGATGTTTTTCAGATAGTTTTCCACTTTTGAAAATTCTCTAAAAATAGCGGAAAATAAGAGTTCTTTTTCTTCATCGGTATCATTTCCGGCATCCTCCGCCTTGGCGCACAAAGCGTGCAGGGTCATGGCTCCAAGGTTTCCCGAGGCCCCCTTGAAGCTGTGGACTGCTTGTCGCCAGTTTTCTGCATCATTTTCTCTTTTGGCGGATTCTATTTTTTCTACTGCCTCGTGAGAGTTCCGAAGAAAAAGATCAATCACCATGCGCTCGGTTTCCTTGTCGCCTTCAGTGAATTCACGAAGGCGGGAAAGATCAACTGGGGCATCATTGACCATTGTAGGGGTATCGTTGGCCAGAGAAAGAGGTGTTAGAGGTTCTTCCATAGAAGGTGAACTTGTTCGTTTTCCAAGCCATTTGAAGACACTTTTCTGAAACTGTTTTAGGTCAAGCGGTTTGCTCATGTAATCGTCCATGCCTGCCATGATGCATTTTTCTCTCTCTCCCAGCATGGCGTTGGCAGTCATGGCGATAATAGGTGTTCGGCGGTTCATCTGTTTTTCCATGTCCCGTATCAGAGATGTTGTTTCGTATCCATCAAGTTCAGGCATTTGGCAATCCATCAAGATAATGTCGTAGGCGTTGTTTCGGAGCAAAGACAAAGACTCGAATCCATTTGTTGCACAGTCAACGCGCTCAATACCAAAGCGTTTGAGCCATTTTACAGCGAGCATCTGGTTGATGGGGTGATCTTCGACCACTAAAATCCTAACACCTCGAAGATCTGCATTTTCTGGGACCACAGAATGTGCACCAAGTTGGACGGCAGATGTTTTCTGAGCCTCTAACAAAGGAAGAGAAATAAAGAAGCTACTCCCATGATTGGGTTTGCTAACAAAGCTTATGTTTCCTCCCATCATATTAATCAGGTGTTTTGTAATCGCCAGCCCCAATCCGGTTCCCCCGAATTTACGTGAGATGGAAGTATCGGCTTGGGAGAATTTATCAAAAAGATGTTTGTGAAATTCATCGGGAATTCCAATGCCTGTATCATGCACCTGAATTAAAAGAGCGTCTTTGCCGTCTTTCTTCTTCCAGTCAATAAGAAGAGAAACTTCTCCGCTTTCTGTGAACTTTAGGGCGTTGCTAACCAAATTAAATATAACTTGCTGAATTCTTTTTCCGTCCCCCATGAGATATTCAGGAACGTCGAATCCAGTTCTAATCGAAAAACCAAGTCCCTTCTTTGATGCAGCGGGAGCACTCAGGTCTCTGATGTTTTTTAGAACTTCGCGGGTGGCAAATGAATAGTTTTCTATGGCCAGTTCATCGGCTTCGATTTTGGAAAGGTCCAGAATATCGTTCAAAATTCCTAAGAGGGACATTCCTGAAGAGTGGATAGCATCTACACATTCTTTAACTTCATGTGGTATTTTCATGTGTTGGAGAATTTCAGTGAGTCCCAGTATTCCATTCATGGGAGTACGGAGTTCATGGCTCATATTCGCTAGAAATTCACTTTTAGCGGTGGTGGCAGCTTCCGCAGTTTGCATGGCGGTAATTAGTTGACGTTCTGCGTTCTTGCGCTCTGTAATATCGCGTTCGGTTGCCAAAAAATATTCACAAACTCCCGTTTCTGGGCATAGGATGGGGTTAAGGCTAAGTTCAGCCCAGTACTCGCTGCCTTCCTTGGTGTAGTTCAAAATTTCGACGGTGACCGTGGCTTTATTTTGAATGCCGGATTGAAGTCTTTTTATCGTGTCTGTGTTAGTTTTGGGTCCTTGCAACAACCGAGGGGACTTTCCTAAAACATCTTCTTGAGTGTATCCAGTGAGCAGGGTGAAGTTGCCGTTCACGTAGAGAATTTCTAAATCAGGGAAAGGTGAAGATGAAGTTTCACGGGCAATCACTAAAGCATCGGTTGTGTAATCTGCTATTTGTGAGAGAACACGAGAGAGATCCATAATTTATGCTGTTCCTTTCCCTTTGTGCCAAATGTGGCTGAAACTACTTACTGCATCCATCAAGCGTTGACGGTTAAACGGTTTTCCAATGAAATTACGTGCTCCGAAAGTTGATGCCGCCATAATATTTTCTTTCTGGCTGCTACCACTAAGCATGACGCTGTAGGACTTGGGGTCGGATTCAGAAATTTGTTTGAGAAGGTTGATGCCATCGCCATCGGGTAGGTTGATGTCAAGAAACGTCATATCTGGCGCATGACGTTGGTAAAAAACCAGAGCTTGTCTTGTTGTTTCTGCACAGATAATGTCATAGCTTTCAAGAGCGAGTTTAACCAGTTGTTGCGTAAACGTATCATCCTCAACCAAGAGAATAAGCGGACGACGACGTTGTGACCTTGTGACATCCATTTGAGCAATTTTCTTTGGGTCAAGACGAATATCGAATTGAACTCTTGGGAGAGGAGGTTCGCTTGCTTCTGGTTTTTGGAAGTCAATCTCAATAGGAGGAGTAAGAATACTCTTGTACTTCGGTAATAGCTTTGTTGCCAAGACCATTAGTTCATTCCAATGGATAGACAGATCTAGAATATCAAAGAACTTCCCCTGTCCTTGGAACTCGGTGGATTTAAGGAAAGATTCAACCGCCTTCTCAATGGGGAGAGGTCTTCCTTGAAAAAACACCAGAATAAAATTAGGGCGAAACCAGAAGATTTCGCCCTCGAGCCTCTGAAAACAATCCACCAAACTTTGGTAACAAAGACTTTGAAATATATCGGATCGGAGGTTCTCGCTATCTTGAAATTCTATGCTTATCATTCGCCACGAATAACTCGCATTTTTTATGCTATCAATGAAGAGGGAGAGTCTTAGATCGGTATTTTCGCAACTCAGTTTCATAATGCTTTTTCGCATTTCGTGAGATTGTTTCTATACCTCCATTGTATATAAAATCCCCTTAAAATTGCGTTAGGTTATATTGCGTCGCATCACAGATTCCAAGCTATAGCGAAGGTTATCGTACCAAAATGACGTGATAGAAAATATAGCTTCCATTCCATACACCCGCGTTGTCTTTTAGGCATCCCGAGGCATGCTTGATGAGATTTACACCGCTGGCCCCTTCGCCGATTTCAGGGTCGGTTACGCTGGCGGCATAGGTCCCGTCAAATCCAGTGGCATCATCGTCAAAATCCTCCAGAGGAGGGGTTCCTCCTGTGTTGGTAATGCCAAGCAGATCATTGACTGCTAAACAAACGTCTTCCCGAATATGGGGGAGAGAGAGCAAAAGTTCGCTGTTCCCAGCGGTACACGGGGCCGCGCCCGTTCCCGTTCCAACTTCTAGAACGCATTGCTGGGCTGAAAAAACCCAGTGGCCGTAGTCGGTTAAGGCCGATTTGGTTGTATCAAGAACCCCAGGGTCTGGACGGGAATAGGCAAGGCCAGCTCCCCCTATGTCATAGATATGGCAGCTTTTGTCGGTGGGGGATGAGGCGTTAGCATAGGCCCGCGATGAACCGCCTGTATTTTCAAAACTGATCTGATTTTCACCACAACTGTTGAGGTTTTTCAATTTCTGAATAGCGGTTTCAACGGTTTGTGCCTGTCTCATAATTTTTCCGGCGGCAATACGGGCTTCTTCGCCTCCCAGATTGCCGCTGGTTTTTGAGGCCGTCCTCGTCAAGGTCATGGTCAGGGCCGCGAGCAGGACAATCACCACCAGAATAAGAACCAATGCGTTTCCTGCCTGTTTGGAACGAAGTATGCCTTGATTTTTCATCGGTTTTCAGCCAGTGTGAAGCGTTTCAGAAACCCCATTATATCACGCGAAGGCGACGATGACACAGAAAACTGCAGCTCTCCCCGTATCGGCTCCCTCTCCTCAGGACGACAATATCCTGAAGCAAGCTAAACTGAGAAAGCTAGCGGCTTTAGAAGAGGCTGGGGCAGACCCATTCCCACATAAATTTCCGCGTACTCACAAGGCTGGTGAGCTTCAAGACAAATACGAAGACTTGCTGGCCGGAACTGAAACCGAAGACAAAGTTCATATCGCGGGCCGTGTTATGGCTATGCGCAATAACGGAATGTTTATCGATTTGCATGATGCCAGCGGAAAAATTCAAGTTTTCTGCCATAAAGACAGCACCCCTGAAGATCAAATGGCGAAGCTTCAATTTGTCGATATTGGTGACATTATTGGAGTGATGGGGACTATTCGCCGGACCCCAAGGGGAGAGCTGTCGGTGCGGACTTTGGAACTGACGATGTTGACCAAGTCGTTTCTGCCTTTGCCAGAGAAATATCATGGTCTAAGCGATGTTGAGCAACGCTATCGCCAGCGGTATCTGGATTTAATCATGAATGAATCTAGCCGTCATGTTTTGCGCACGCGTTCTAAAATTGTCTCGTCCATTCGTCAATTCATGGACAATATGGGGGCCGTCGAAGTCGAAACGCCTATGTTACACCCTATCCTTGGTGGGGCTTCGGCTAAACCTTTCATGACTCACCACAATGCTCTTGATGCCACATTCTATTTAAGGGTTGCGCCGGAGCTTTACCTCAAAAAACTGATTGTTGGGGGCTTTGCTGATTCAGTGTACGAGATTGGCCGCAATTTTCGCAACGAGGGACTCTCAGTCAAGCACAATCCCGAATACACAGCGATTGAGGGCTACCATGCCTATATGGATTACTTCGATATCATGAACTTGATTGAGGACATGATCCGCTTTGTGGTCTTGGCCGTTCATGGAACAACACAGGTTCAATATGGCGATCAGATCATTGATTTTGGCCCACCTTGGGCGCGTAAAAGTATGGTTGATCTGGTCAAAGAAGAAACCGGCGTTGATTTCCTAAAATTCGATACAGCGGAAGAAGCTCGTGAGGCTGCTTTGGGGCTTGGAATCAAAGTGGACCCCAAGTCCAAATGGGGGCAGGTGGTTGAGGCCATTTTCGGTGAAAAAGTTGAACACAAATTGATTCAGCCGATTCACGTCATGGATCATCCATTGGATATTTCTCCACTTTCAAAAACTCACCGTGACAATCCGCGGTTGGTCGAGAGGTTTGAAAGCTATGTGAATGGGTGGGAAATCTCCAACGCCTTTACCGAATTGAATGATCCTCGTGTTCAGTATGAACGGTTCATGGAACAAGTCGGTCAGCGCGAATCTGGAGATGAAGAAGCCCAAATGCTGGATGAAGATTTTATTACGGCTCTGGAATACGGACTTCCTCCAACCGGAGGCTGGGGAGTCGGTGTGGATCGTTTGGTGATGATCCTGACCGATAGTCCCAATATTCGGGATGTTATCTGTTTCCCCACGCTCAAGCCGCTTGATAAGTAATAAAAACAGGTCTCATAAAAAAACCCGACATCTAGGTCGGGTTTTTCGTGAGATCGTAGGATGTCTTAGGCCGATTTATCGACAAGTGGATAGAAATCCCGCTCTTCTACGTCAATACGCTTTTTCAAGGCATCAAAGACACCTTTGGTCTCGGTGATAAAGGTCTTTTGGTCGGCAGCGATTTTGGCCGCAGTACCCCATTTTTGACCGTAAGCCACAACGACCTGAGCCAAGCCAGACATTTCTGTCTTCAGCTTGATAGACATTTTGCGCAGGTCTTCATTCGAGCTGCCTTCGGCTTTGGGGTAAAGGTTTTTGTCTTCCATCGCGAGGTGGATGGTGAGCTTGCCAATTAGGGTTGAAAGGTGGGTCCGCACGGTATCGGGATTTTTGACAGTATCACCCGAGAATTCTGCGGCGATCTTTCCCGCGACTTCAAGAGCTTCGCGGTGCTGGGTTTTGAAAGAGTCGGTGAACATCGTTCTGCGCCTTTGTTAAGAGGGGTTCTTGTTTCCTCCCATTATTATAGGTCAGCAGGTTAAACAGGCGTTACTTTTGCCTGTGTCAGCTTGCCGCACCACTGCTAAAACAGGGATTAACTTCATAAAAAAGTTTGCGGTTTGTTGGAGATGGGATTAGGGTTCTCGTGGCTGATTTTTATATAGACATAATCCAATAAAAAAGGGGGACGTGTTTTATGAGTCATTGCAACAAAGAGTCGATTGCGGAAATTCTCCAACATATCAACCCTGACTATTTCAAAAGTTTTGACACGCGCAAAGAAAGTTACCATCCGGGTCTGATGTGTGTGGCGTGTGCTGACCCACGTTTGGTTCCCAGCCAGCTTTTTTCGTTTCCTCCCGGGGAGGAGTTTGTCCGTAAACCAATTGGGGGTTTTTTGCCCTGCCACCTCGCAGAGGAATTGGGGTTGAACGCATGGTTTTCCCTAACCGCAGGGATTAAAAAGATTAACAAAATTATCATTGTAGCGCATTCGGACTGTGCGGCGGGTAATGCAGCCCTGAAGTATCCAACGGTTGAGGCTATTCCAGACGATCATCCTGAGCTACGCAATATCCGCGCCATTCAAAATTATTTGTTTATGGTTGGCGAAGATTTGGCTGGTCTTGCCGAAAAATGTTGGCAAGAAGCACGGCGTGATGAAGCTGTTGCAACTGATCTGATGACCAAGGCTCTTGCTGTTAAGACACTGCATAACCTGATGAACTATAAGGTTTATGATAACCGTACGAAGACAGTAGCTGAGGCGATTGTTGATGAGAATGTTGATGTCTCGTTGATTTATGTTGATCTTGGAGAAATCGCCTCTAGCGGCCAGATTCTCCGCAAGCCCTGTATTGAGTATTACGATGTTTTGGACGGGGAGTTCAAAGAGCTTGATCCAAGCCATGTATCCGAACACGCAAGTTTGCATGATGATTTGTGCCGCTTGGCCCATGAACATCAAACCTGTCACCACGTCAACGAAGGCCACAAAAAAGTGGTCGGTGAAAAATAATTTAAGTCAATTCGGACAAACTGCGTAACGAGAGTAAAGGGTGAGTAAAAATGAGTAACGGAAATACCGGCCATGCAGCGGCGAACGGAAGAAATATTTGGGTTCCAGACCAGAGTCTTACTCTTGCTGAAAACCATGAGAATATTCTACTCAGACCTGATCTGGATCGTTATATTCTGTCTTTGAACGGGATAACTTCTCTTCCTCAGATCATGGTCGTTGCTTGTACGGATTACCGTGTTGGGGTGAGTGTGAATTCACAGTTGAAGTGCAACGGGTTAAGAAAGCTAAGGAATACCTCGGC
>CAYZAR010000030.1:0-11687 GCA_964476455.1 uncultured Micavibrio sp. | reverse complement strand
GAAATTGCCCCTCTTGCCTTCATGCGCGGGAGAACCCTCTCTCATGCCTATGTTCTGCTTGATGAGGCGCAAAACACGACCTCCGCCCAAATGAAAATGTTTCTAAGCCGGATGGGCGAAGGCAGCCGGATGGTGGTCACAGGAGACCCTAGTCAAACCGACCTTCTGGATGGACAAATTTCTGGCCTACGGGAAGCTGTCCATATTTTGCAAGACGTGGAAGAAATTTCCTTCATTGAATTTCAAAATACGGATGTTGTCCGTCATAAATTGGTTGGAAAAATTCTTCAAGCTTACGATGACAGCAAATAGCCCTTGCCATGTCTGCTGTTAGTACTGTTATTGTTGATGTCCTTTTTGACTCATCCGAATGGGCAAAGGCACGGCTTTCAGCAAGAAGGGAAGTCCCTGATCTCCTTGCTTTTGCGTGGAACCTTGTTCCCAAGCGGCCAAGCAAGGTTTGGCCAGAAGTGACTGTTACTCTTACAAACGATGCGGCAATCCGCATTCTCAATCGGGACCATCGCGGCAAAGACAAGCCAACCAACGTACTCTCTTTTCCCCTTTGGGATTCTATATCTGCCATTCCCTGCGTGGGAGAGGCGGTTCCCATTGGGGATATTGTGGTTGCTTTTGAAACAATCAAGCGCGAAGCAATAGAGCAGAGCAAGCCTCTCAAAGATCATTTTTCCCATATGCTTATTCACGGTTTCCTTCACCTTCTTGGCTATGACCATATCAAGAATGAAGAAGCCGAGATTATGGAAGCTTTGGAAATAAAAATTCTTGGGAAACTAGGTATTAAAAACCCTTACACCTAACTTTGGGTTATGCTAAAACCCCCTTATGTCTGATACCGAACACCATCACGAACATACGCATAGACTGCGCGATTTTTCAGGGGTTGTTCACTGGCTCAAAGGCCTGCTGAACCGCAAACCCGAAAGCGAAGACGAGGAAGAGTCTCTGCGAGGGGCTTTGGAGGAATACATTGACGTTCTCTCCGCCCAACAACAACCAGAAGATGAAGAAACAGCCGCAAGTCAGGAACGAACTTTGCTCAGCAATGTTCTTGACCTGCGTCATACGACTGTTGCCAATATTATGGTTCCGCGTGCCGATATTGTTGCTCTGGACGTTGCCACGCCGCCAGACCAGTTCTTGGCCGTGCTTGTAGAGAAACACCATAGCCGCGTTCCCCTTTACCGTGAATCGCTCGACGATATTGTCGGGATTGTTCACATCAAAGATGTTCTTGCCATCTTGGCACAAGGAAAGACTCTGGTTGTTGAAGATCTGATCCGCGAAGCCCCTGTTGTTTCCCCTTCGCTTCCTGTCATGGAAGCCTTGGTCATGATGAGAGAGACGCGCCAACACCTTCTGTTTGTGGTTGACGAATATGGAGGAATTGACGGGCTGGTTACCATTGGCGATGTTGTCGCCGCGATTATTGGCGAAGTTCAAGACGAATACGAACAAGACGAATTTCCAGCCATGCAGGATGAGCTCGATGGATCAGTTCTGGCTGATGCCCGCACCCCGATTTCTGATTTTGAAGAAAAATTTGGCAATGTGTTCAGTGACGGAGAACGCGATATGGCGGATACGCTGGGCGGGTTTGTTTTTACGATTGCAGGCTGTGTCCCTTCTAACGGAGAGTTCATTCGCCACGAAGAATCGGGATTGGTTTTTGAGGTTTTGGAATCTACCAGTCACCGTATTGAACGCCTCCGCATTCACCCTGCAAAAGATTCAGAGTCAAAGGCTGCTGAATGACTTGGTTGTTTTCTCTCCTGCCCCCCTGCTGTCAAAAGCGGTGGTTTCGCTATCTTGGCTGTTTTTTCTTAGGAAGCCTTGGAGCATTAGGCTTTCCATCTTATGATTTATTTCCACTTCTTTTGCTTTCTCTTTCGACTTTTTGGGTGGTCCTTACATCTTTTGCGTTAGAAGCCCCCAAAAGATCTTTCCTTGCCGGATACGCGTTTGGGTTTGGATATTTTCTAGTTGGCCTTTGGTGGATCGGAAACGCCCTCCTTATTGATGGAAATGCTTTTAAGTGGGCGTGGCCGCTGGCTGTTTGCGGATTACCAGTCATTCTTGCCCCGTTTCCGATGCTAGCGGCAGGGGCTTCACGACTTGTTGCAAAAGGGAGGTCCCTGCCCTCTTTTCTGTTTTTTATTACCGCAATGGCAGCTTCAGAATGGATTCGCGGTCACGCCTTTACAGGGTTTCCATGGAATCTATACGGCATGACATGGACGTTCAGTTTGCCGATGCTGCAAATCCTTTCTATTGGCGGAATTTACTTGCTCAGCATTCTGACGCTTTTTTGGTTTACCGCTCCGGCTTTTGCGCTTTTCGGAGAGGCTTCCCTAAAAATTCGTCGAAGCGTTTTGGGAATAGCTCTTGTTTCAGGGGCAGCCGTATATGGGTTTGGGGTTTGGCGGCTTGATTCTCACCCGACCGAGTACAACACGGACTTTATACTTCAAGTTGTCCAACCCAACATCCCTCAAGGCGAGAAATGGAATGCTGAAAAACGGTGGGATAACTACCTCAAGACCATTCGCTTGTCACAGCCCACCACCAATTCCCCTTTTCTATCTCAAGCGAAAGCCACACGCCTTATTATTTTGCCGGAAACAGCGTTTGGTTATCGTGAACTGGAAGATACTGAAGCAGGACAGGCTCTTCGTGACACACTCGGCATGTTTCCTCAACCTACCTACTTACTGACGGGAGCCCTTCTCCGCAGCGCAGATGAGAAAACCGGACAGCTCGCCTATCATAACAGCCTATTGGTGGTAAATCAGGAAACGCGCATATTAGAAAGCTTTGATAAATTCCACTTGGTTCCCTTTGGGGAGTATATTCCCTTCCAATCCTACATTCCCATCGCTCCAATTGTTCAGTTTTCAGGCTTTGTAGAAGGACCGGGCCCGCGAACTCTGGCTGTTGAAAATATCCCGCCCTTCAGCCCGTTGGTGTGCTACGAAGTTATTTTTTCTGGAGCCGTAACAGACCGCGACAAAAGGCCGCAGTGGATCGTGAACGTCACCAATGATGCGTGGTACGGGCTCTCCCCCGGGCCTTTCCAGCACTTGGGCCAGACCGTTTACCGCGCTATAGAAGAGGGCCTTCCTCTTGTTCGTTCAACCAATACGGGTATATCAGCAATTCTTGATCCATACGGGCGTAGCGTAGCAAAATCAGGTTTATATGAGGATTCCGTTTTAGAATCTTACTTGCCTTCGCCAATTTTAGCCCCTCCCCCCTATACTTTTTTCCAAGACGGCATATTCTTATTGTTGCTGATTGCTTGCATAATGCCTATTTTTCTGGCAATAACGCGCAAGAAAATTTGGGTTTAGACTAATTTTTATTTAATACCTCTGGTTAGTTGCCATACTGTGAACTGAATGCGATGGTAGGAGATGTCAGACCTTGGCATTTTGAGTGAAAATATATAACAGGCCACAGCAGGATTGAAATGGTCGTACAAACAAAAACAAGAGCCGTTGTTATAAAACGGAATCCACGTCGCAGCTCCGTTGAAGGGGACGCGCCAAATCCTGTTGATCTTCATGTCGGGCTCAAGCTGCGTTTGCGCCGGAGTGTTCTTGGTGTGACCCAAGAGAATTTGGCTGAAGCCGCTGGCATCACCTTTCAACAAGTCCAAAAATACGAAAAAGGTAAGAACCGCCTGAGTGCTAGCCGCCTCTTTCAGTTTGCCCGTGTTCTGGATGTTCCTGTCTCTTTCTTTTTTGAGGGGTTTTCTGCGCCAGACACCCAAATTGGCCTGCAGGCAGGCTTTGCTGATAACGAGCAGGAGCCTTTTGCCGAAGCTGGTGCTGAAGAGCCCGACATCATGGACCGCAAGGAAACTGTGGACTTGGTACGGACCTATTACCAAATCACGGATGAGAAGCTCAGAAAAGATTTTCTTAAAATGCTTCGCCAATTTGCCCGCAATTTCAAAAATTCGAACGGGTAGCAGCCGTTTTTTGTTATCTCTATCTTGTGAGTCTTGGCTCAAGAGAGTAGCGTTCCAAAACTAGATTTTTCGAATCGATTCATTTTTGGGAACGCCATGTCACACAATCCGTCGTCCGCTCTTCTTGTTTCTCAACATCCTTCCTCTTCGCTCAAGGACTTTATCTTCACCAGTGAGTCCGTAGCCGAAGGTCACCCTGACAAAGTTTGTGACCGCATATCTGATACAATTGTTGACGCATTTTTAACCAAGGATTCCTTAGCAAAAACCGCTGTTGAAACAGTTGCCACCACAGACTACGTCGGGATTATCGGAGAGGTGCGATCCCTCTCGCCCATTTCACATGATGAAATCAAGGAACTGGCCCGCACAGCTATTCGTGATATTGGCTATGAACAAGAAGGGTTCCATTGGAAAACAGTCGAGATTGACTGCCGCTTGCACAGCCAATCTGCCGATATTGCCATGGGAGTTGAGGCGAGCAATAACAAAGATGAAGGAGCCGGAGACCAAGGTATCATGTTTGGCTACGCCTGCACAGAAACACCAAGTTTGATGCCTGCCCCCATCTACTATTCCCACGCCGTTTTACGGGCTTTGGCAGAAGACCGCCATAAGGGCATTCTCTCTATGTTAGGGCCAGATGCCAAATCTCAAATCACTTTGGAATACAAAGACGGTCAGCCCGTGACCGCTCGTTCAGTGGTGGTTTCAACCCAGCACGCTGCCAACTTATCCCAAGCTGATGTCAAAGAAATCGTCCGTCCTTATGTTCAAAAAATTCTTCCTCATGGCTGGATGCCTGCGGAAGATGAATTCTATGTGAACCCAACAGGCCGCTTTGTGATTGGGGGACCAGTGGGTGATTCCGGACTGACAGGCCGCAAAATCATTGTTGATACTTACGGGGGATCTGCCCCTCACGGAGGCGGGGCTTTTTCAGGGAAGGATCCAAGCAAAGTAGATCGTTCAGCAGCCTATGCGGCCCGTTATGTGGCCAAAAACATTGTCGCGGCAGGGTATGCCGAAAAATGTCTGATTCAACTGTCCTATGCCATTGGCGTTTCAAAACCTATTTCCATCTACGTCAACACGATGGAGAGCGGGACAGTTCCTGAATCCGAAATCGTCAAAGCCATTGCCAGGGTGATGGACTTAAGCCCTCGCGGTATCCGGACTCATTTGGGACTGAATCGCCCGATTTATGCTCGAACAGCGGCCTATGGACATTTTGGTCGTGCTCCAGAAGCTGATGGCGGTTTTTCGTGGGAAAAACTTGATCTGGTCGATTCACTGAGGAAAGCTCTTGGCTGAAGACTCTCCTCTTTCTCCGACTCCTCCGCGCAAGCGGGCAAGACGTGTCTATGGGCGGCGAATAGGCCGCCCACTTCGCAAGGTGCGGCTTGATGCGCTTGATGCCCTTTTGTCCAAGCTGGAATTGCCCCGCGAGATTCTAACGGAACAAGCGAATGTGGACCCGCAATCTTTTTTTGCCGGTCCCCCACAAAAGCTTCATTTCGAAATTGGCTTCGGCAATGGCGAGCATCTTCTTCACCTCATGGCCACGCACCCAAACGATCATTTTATCGGCGCAGAGCCTTTTATGAACGGAATGTCAGCCTTTTTTACGTCCCTGCCCGATCCTGTGCCTGAAAATATTCGTGTTTTGGCGGATGATGCTTTGCTGGCTCTCAACAGTTTTGAAGACCAATCCGTGGATGTTCTTTATATTCTCAACCCCGATCCGTGGCCCAAAATTCGCCATCACAAACGGCGCGTTGTGACCCCAAAGAACCTGAAAGTTTTTGCCCGCGTGCTCAAAGACGGCGGCACAATGATTCAAACCACCGATGTGGACGAACTGGCAGAATGGATGGTTTGTCAAACAACGGCCTGCCCTGAGTTCGAATGGCTGGCGCAAAGCCCAAAAGACTGGCAAACCGCTCCCGACAACTGGCTGGCAACCCGCTATGAAAGCAAAGGCGGCAAGGCTGGCCGCCGGCAAACCTATTTGGTTTATAAAAGACTTCCTCGGGTCTGATTTTTCTTGATTTATCGGCCCTTTTTATTTACATAGACTACATGAAAAAAGTGCCAACTATTGTTTGCGTAGATGACAAAAGCCCTCTTTCGAGTCTTCAGTCTTTGCAGACTCTTCTTGAAAATGCGGGTTACCCTGTTCATTTCGAGTTTTTCTCCAGATTGAATGATTTTACGTCTTGGTTAGAGAGCGTTGAAACAGCGGATTTACCAACGAGCTACATTCTCGATTCCACGCCCTACTACATGGGAAAAAGTGCCGCCGAAGCCATCCTCAAACGCTTTGAGCGCGACAATCGATACGGCCCCCAACCTTTGCTCTGCATTACCTCAGCTAGGCGTGAGCTTTCCCTCCAACTTGCAGAAGATATATTAGGCCGCTTTCCCCATGCCAATGTGCATCTGGCAGATGTGTTTCCTGATATGGAAACGAACTTGGAGCTTTGGAAAAATCTTCTGGCCTCCCCGCCCGAGCCTGTCTCAGAATTCCTGCCCACATACGGCCTGCGTGAGATGATAAACCGCGAACTGGGACTTAACGTCTCTCTCGAAATAACCCCATCCTCGTTTGGAAAAGAAGTTGAGAGGATACGGCGCACAGTTTCTTCGCGGAAGGTTGCTACCAACCCAACAGTTTTCTTTCTGAATGACAGCCAAGAGGTTCATACTGCGTTTTCTCTCTTTGAAAAAGGAATGAAAGATGCAGGGTACCCCATCACGTTCAGAGGGTTTGAAAGCGCAGAGGCCCTAAGGACCGCGCTTTTGAATCAAGAGGATATTCCCGATGCCTATATTTTTGATTCAACCCCCTTCTTTGAAGGTGACAATTCAGCCATTGATGTTTTTGACAGGTTTACACAGGCTCACCCTTCAGGTCCCCATCCGCTGATTTGCTTTACTTCAGGCAATATGGACGTGGCTCTTCAAGCCTGCGGAAAGATGTTGAGAGCGCGTCCTAACGCTCACGTTCACTTGGTTGACTTCTTCCAAGATGAGGTGGACTTAGATATTATCCTTGGCCTTATCAGAGGAGAGTCTCCTCCGACACTTCCCCGAACCTACGGGCTTAGAAAAGTACTCAATAGAGTTCTTTGCCTAAATATTCCCCTCACGGTTTCCCCCTCAAATCTCGGGCGAGATTTTGAGATTTTGCGACAAGGTGATTTATCATCCCTGTCTTTGTCAGAAATTGTAGCTCGTGACCAACGCAGAAAGTTTGAGAACTTTTCTTCCTTCGCTGCAGCCATAGAAACACCCCTTCTTGACTTAGGCAGAAGGGTAAGAGCCGGCGCAGAAGAAACTCGCGCCCTTCCCCCCAGTCTGTTCCTTCCCGATGGGACAGAAGTTTCCTTTTTTGGAGCAGTTGGCCGACCCGTACAAGGTCCTGTTGTTTTCTCGCTGGATGATATTGAGACAAGCCCCTCCCCGCCGGTGCTGGTGATGAACCAATGGCCGGCCTATGGAACCTTGTTCCCCTACTTCACCCATCTGGCTGGAGTTGTCATCTTTTCGCAAGAACTTGCTGACCATACCGAAGCCGTCCTTTCCAACTATAGACTGAGTGGTGTTTTTGGGCTTGCTGTAAATGCAGGACATGGGGCCTTTATCGAAGCCCCTGTTATAGATCTTCCCGATGGGAAGCAAATGGCCAAGGGCGATTTTGTCGCCCTGCGTACCAGAGAGATTAACCCTGAATCCACGGAAACCTCCTTATCTGCAGAAGACGGCGAGGCATTGCGGTATATCGCAGATGCATACTTGGACTACCTCCTTGCCAATTCAAGAAATACAAACATTCCGGTTTTCAAAATCAACGCAAGCACGGCTCCTGAAGAGACCTCGTTTCCGAAGCAAATCGGGCTGTTCCGAACCGAGGAACTGGCGAGCGCATCCCCAGAGCAGATGAAAATCATAACGAAAGTTATGCAGGGGCAAGCCACAGAGGGCGACTTGTCCGATTTAGAAAAACTTCTCTATGCAGATTACACAAAACTGCTCCATGCCGTGGATCCCCACCATGGATCTCCACGGATCCGCCTCTTTGACTTTCGTGTGCAAGATCATTTTCCCCTGGAAGAATGGGGAAAGGCTCAGTATTTTGTAACCAAAGGGGAAGATGCCTTAGAAAACTATCCTGATTTGTACAAGATACAGCTCCAAGCTTTGCTCTCAGCTTTGCACGAGTATAGATGCCACTCATTCTCTTCGCAAAAAATGGAAATTATGATGCCTTCCCTACAATCGAAGGCAGGTGTTGAAACTTTCCTGTCTATGGTCGAAGAAATAGCAAAAGAAGCATATTTTACTCGCGGGAAAGACTACGATGTTGGCATTATGGCTGAGAATCTTAGGCTATGCCAAGGCATAGGCGAGGTTGCCGGAAAAGTAGATTTTATCAGTATTGGCAGAAACGACCTCACCACATCTGTTTTGCAAATTGAACGCAAAGACACTGCCGGACGAACAGCTTATCGCGCAAAAAACGGTTTTGACCCCTTTATTTCCCCTGATCCAGAAGTTTTTGGAGAAGTTATCCCTGCTCTTGTGACACAGGCCAGAGAAGCAAACCCTGATATTGTCATTGATATTTGCGGCGAGCATGCCTCTCAAGTGTCTGTTGTTCAGACTCTTTCAGAAATGGGGGTGAGAGGCTTTTCAGTCAGTCCATCGGATGAAAATTTACTCCTGCTCCCCGTTCTTTGTTATATGAAAATATACAACGGCCAACGAAGTTCTTCCTTAACCATGGCGACACCATCCCCCACCCTTGCGTGATTTTTTGCTTGCATCCTTGGCGGTTTTCCTTTAATTGTTCTGCAACAATAATACTCTGCTATTTGACAGGGTGGGCTCAAAAAGAGGCCCGCCTTTTTTGTTACCTAGCACCTACCAAAGACTAAGGCCGAAAATGAAGGGCACCGCCCAAGAACAACGAATATCTAACCTGATTGAACCCGTTCTCAAAGATTTGGGGTTCGACCTCGTTCAGGTTCGTTTGCTGGGTAGTCAGAAACTACAAACTCTGCAGATTATGGCTGAAGACCCAGAAACGGGCAATCTTGACCTTGATTCGTGCACCGAAGTAAGTCGCGCCATTAGTGTCTTGCTGGATGTTGAAGACCCTATCGCCAGTGCCTATCAGTTGGAAGACAGTTCCCCCGGGATTGACCGTCCGTTGGTCCGGCCCCGTGACTTTGAAAAAGCGGTAGGACGTGAAATTAACGTAGAAACCGAGATGCCGAATGAAAACGGTCAAAAACGGTTCAAAGGAAGATTAACTGCGTTTGATTCTGATAAACTGACTCTTGCTAACGAAAACGGCACAACCATCATTGGGACTGCTGACGTGGTGAAGGCCAGACTTGTACTAACGGATGAGCTGTTCAAAATGGCTCAACCCAAGAAACCAACCAAAAAACCCAAACCTGAAAAAGAAGACCAAAAAGTTAAGGAGCCAATACAAAAATGAGCCGTGTTGAGATTCTTCAAGTTGCTGATGCCGTTGCGCGTGAGAAAAACATTGATAAAGAAATTGTTATCCAAGCCATCGAACAGGCTATTCAAAAGGCTGGCCGTTCAAAATATGGCCACGAGCACGACATTCGCTGTCACATTGACCGCAGAACGGGTGAGACAGAACTGAAACGGTACCGCATCGTAACGGATCCTGAAGGGATTGAGAACGAAGCCGCGCAAATCACCGTCGAGCAAGCCCGCCGCGAAAAGTCAGATGCTAACCTTGGCGACATTTTGATTGATACGCTTCCGGCCTTTGACTACGGGCGGGTTGCAGCGCAAACGGCAAAACAAGTTATCATGCAAAACATTCGTGAGGCCGAACGCGAAATTCAATTCAACGAATTCAAAGACCGCATTGGTGAAATCGTCAATGGGGTGATTAAGCGTGTCGAATACGGCAACGCAACGGTCGAGCTTGGTCGGGCCGAAGCTATTTTACGTCGGGATGAGGCTCTGCCTCGTGAACACCTGAAGGCCGGAGATCGTGTTCGTGCCGTTATTTATGATGTTCGTAGAGAACCTCGCGGACCACAAATTTTTCTCTCCCGCACACGGGGAGAATTTATGTCTCAGCTCTTCGCGCAAGAAGTGCCAGAGATTTACGATGGTGTTATTACGATTAAAGCAGTTGCACGCGACCCGGGAAGCCGCGCCAAAATCGCAGTTTACTCTCGCGATAGCGGCATTGATCCAGTTGGGGCCTGTGTCGGGATGCGCGGAAGCCGTGTTCAAGCTGTTTGCAATGAACTCGGCGGTGAAAAAATTGACATTATTCCTTGGTCATCGGACATTGCCACTTTTATCGTCAATGCCTTGGCTCCTGCAGAAGTTTCCAAAGTTGTGATGGATGAGGAGAAAAAGCGTCTTGATGTAGTTGTTCCCGATGAACAGCTCAGCTTGGCTATTGGCCGCCGTGGGCAAAACGTTCGCCTCGCATCTATTCTGACGGGTTGGTATATTGATATTCTGACCGAAGAGGAAGAAGCCAAGCGTCGTCAAGAAGAATTTGCAACGCGCTCTAGCTTGTTTATCGAAGCCTTGGATATTGACGAAGTTATTGCTCGTCTTCTGATTGCTGAAGGCTTTACAAAAGTTGAAGAACTTGCCGATACTCCTGTTTCCGAACTAGGCCAAATTGAAGGGTTCAGTGATGAAATTGCTGAAGAACTTCAAAATCGTGCGAGAAACTGGCTCTCCAGCAAAGCAGAAGAACTCAAAACCCGTCAGGCTGACCTTAATCTTCAAGAAGATCTTCTCAATTTTGAAGGCCTCAGTAGCATCCAAATTATAAAACTGGGTGAGGCTGGCATAAAATCTCTTGATGACCTTGCCGATCTTGCCGGAGACGAATTGGTTGAAATTCTTGGCAAAGAACAAATCAGTGAGAACAAAGCCAACGAGATGATTATGAGAGCGCGTGAACACTGGTTTGCGGAAGAAGATAGCGGGTCCGCTGCTGCTTCTTCGGCACGCTCGAACCATTAACAATGTGCCGCGGAGGAACATGGTGGCAATCAGGCCCGAGTATTTTTACCATCCAGCCGTAGGGGTTTTGTCTCCTGCGACTCTTGGTGTTTATACTCGTTCGATTGTTTCAACGCCTCCGTCTGAGCCACGTTTATTATCTTCGCCCTCTCAACAACCTGATCCGGCGGTATCTGAAATGCCTCGTCATGCGGCGCGTAAAACCATGTCTCTGGCAAAAGCTGCGCTTTGCGCGGTGACCGGAGAAATATTGCCCACAACTCAAATGATCCGCTTCGTGATAACCCCTGACCTTGAGGTTGTTCCCGATTTTTCCGAGCGGTTGCCCGGGAAATTTATCTGGATAAAAGCAGATCGTTCCGTTCTTCAAAAAGCGATCTGGCGAAACAGCTTTGCTTCTTCAGCCAAAGAAGCCGTGATCGTGCCAAAAGATTTGCTGGAACGAGTAGAATTGGGACTAAATGCGCTTGCCCTTCAATCTCTTAATCTAGCACGACGGGCTGGAGAATTTCGTCAGGGCTTTGTCAAGGTGGAAGAACTGCTCCGCTCAGGTGAGGCTGGCGTTTATATCGTAGCTTCAGATGCCAAGGAAAACGGCAGGGAAAAACTAGAGCGACTGGCGAGTGGCCTTCCTGTCGTTGATCTGTGG
>CAYZAR010000029.1:0-11740 GCA_964476455.1 uncultured Micavibrio sp. | reverse complement strand
ATTCGCAGCTTCGGCACGGGCGGAGGAAGACAATTTGGGCAGCCGGAGGGGTGAGCAATTCAGTTACAATGCGTTCTGCCGTGGACTTGATGGCTCCGTGGATTTTGCCACAAGATTCTCTTTCCCGCTGCAAGACTCTGATTTCAGCATCAAGGTCTGAAACTGGGGCTGCGTGCTTCACCCAATCCGAGGAACGATGCACTTGATGAAGGAAAGCTGTAAAAGCCGTGGTTAATTCATTCTGATTTTGTCTTTGTGTTCGTGCGTCCTTCAAAGAAATGACGTTGCTTTTTTCCGAGAAGTCTTGTTGAAGAGAGCCCTTCTGTGCGGGAAAAAGCTTGGCTTGGTTCGGGAAGGCGGCCATAAGATCAAGGTATCTTCCGGAAGAATAGAGAAATTCCAAACGATAGGCCCTTCCCTCTCTTAACCGTGTGGCTTCTTCCTCTTTTCTGCGGAGGACAGCCATTTTCTCAACAAAGAAAGTGGAAATGCGAGAAAGGGAGCGGTGGACGGACCTAAACTGATCCAGCACATTTTCGGGTAGGGGAGTATGCTCTTGCAGGTGGGATATGAGGATAGATTGCCCGTCCCGAATGGTTTGCACATCTTCGGCTGTGAACTTTAAGGAGGGAACATGAGGGTCCCCGTCTTGCAAAATCTGGTGGGCTTTATTTGCAAGGCGAACGAGAAAAGCCGCATTGGAATTGATAAGAAAAATGGGAATGTAGCCCCCAGACTCCGCAACATAAGGAAGAGTAGGAGCGTTGCTCTGGGCAAACATTCGGAAAGGATCTGAGACGGTAGCACCCATACGCAGAAAAACACCATAAAAAATCAAGCTTAACTTAGGAAAAACATAATGGCAAAAATACCCTTATGTCAATAATAAGCTTATCACAAAAGTCTGAAAGTTCTCGAACAGAACTGTTATTCCGGCAAGGGCCGGAATCCAGAGGTTTTTGCAAAGCGCAGCGTAGAATTAAGCCTATCTTCTGAGTGCTGCAAAATAAGCGGCGGTCTGGGCAAGAATATTTTTGCTTGGGTCTTGCATATCCTGAAGCGTCCCGTGGTAGGTACCCCTTCCTTTTGGATCATCTCCCGGGAAGGCGGCCTCCCCATCGACACTTACAATGCGACTTACATCGTCAAACATCATAGTTAAAGGCATAGTCAGGCTGAAAGTCCGAATTGGAGAATCCAAGTAGGGGAAAGCCGGAACGGTTTCATCCGGTCTACCAAGATAGGAAATGACAACCGTGTTATCTCTGTCTTTGGGGAGCGGGCCAATGACGGCGCTGGTGTAAGCTATATGCAAAGGTGAAGGAGGCATTGCCTTGCCCGTTTTTTGAGCCAGACGTCCCCGTACCCTTTCCTCATTCTCACGGTAGATTTTTCTAAAGAGAGACTTTGTGTCTATAGTCTTTTCTTGGGGATCTGCAACAATCCAACTGTTCGTCGTGGGATCAATTAGGGCAATTTCCTCAAGCCCTTCTTTGAGCCCACACAAAAGGGGGTGTCCTGAAGCAAGCCCTGTTGCCTCGTGAAGTTGGTGCGGACGAACGGGCGCATTTGCCCCACGCCGGATGAGAACAAAAACAGGTTTGGTGTTTATTCCATACTGCTGCAAAACGGGCAGGCATCCGGTCCCTACAGCAACGCGATTTTTCCAAATATTGGTAAGGTTTGTTCGTCTGAGTAAATCTGCATCCTCTTCTGTTGCATTTCCCCTCTCCAGCCTGCTTGTCAGATCAATGAACCCTTTGCGGCTTTGGAGCAACACCCCGCGCACGTTCTCAACGCTCTCAATAAACCCATCGGGAAGACTTGGCGGGTTTATAAAAACGGGCCAGTCTTTCGGAACAACAAGACGATAAGCCTCCTGCGTGATTCTTTCGGCATACCCTGAGACAAAGGCTACGTCTCCGTGAGCAAAGAGAGGGGAATTTTCAAGTTCTTCGTTCGTTACGGGAAAGGTATCTGGATAAACTACGTGTTGCACTCTTTACTCCTAGGGCTACAAAGACGATAGTGTTGTCGTAATGCAAAGCTTTCGGGTTGTCAATATTTTTATCGAAACCAGCAAATAGAGCTCTTGTGCAATGTACTGAAAAATGCCTTCGGAATGATGGTCGGGGGATTAGGATTAAATGTGGGCTAAACCTCGGTTTCGGTGCCGTAGTAGTGCACGCCGGTTTCTATCTTTTCACGGCCTTTGGATTCCCTCCATTTATTGGTGTCCCGTAAGGAGTAGATACAGCCGCAATATTCTTGCTGATAGAAATGTTCCCGTTTGGAAATCTCAAGCATGCGGCTGGACCCGCCACCTTTGCGCCAGTTGTAATCCCAATAGCTTACGCCGTCATAGCGGCTTGCAGCGCGGTGGCCACAGCCGTTGATCTGGTTAAAGTCTTTCCACCGCGAAATCCCAAGGCACGAGGTAAACATGGGAAACCCGTTTTCAAAGGCATAAAGAGCGGTTCGTTCAAATCGCATATCAAAGCATTCGGTGCAGCGTTTGCCGCGCTCGGGTTCGTTCTCAAGGCCTTTAACCCGCGTGAACCAGTTGGGAGAATCGTAATCGGCATCAATAAAGGGAATGCCAAGTTTTTGCGCGTAAGCAATGTTTTCATTCTTGCGCAGTTCATACTCATCACGAGGATGAATATTCGGGTTGTAAAAATAGATGGTCAGATCAAGCCTGCTGGCCGCCATCGCTTCAATCACTTCGCCAGAGCACGGAGCGCAGCAGGAATGAAGCAACATCTTTCCTTCCGCCGCATCGGGGATGGGAAGAGCCATACGGTTTTCTAAGGTTGGGCTGGTAAAGGTCATAGGGCGGTTTCTATAGCTGGGTCTACAATTTTTGGATGTATCGCCATCCCTCCGCTATTATTCCCCCGTCATCCCCGCAACGGCGGGGATCCGGCAAAATAAAACACCGACATACCAGATCCCCGCCTAAAGCGGGGGTGACGATTGGATACGCCAACGGGATAACAGAACGAGTCATTATGAACGCAGCTATAGCGGATTGCGGGGAAAATGGCAAGTTTTGCAAGAGGTCTATTGTTAACTGACTGGAAACCAGCCTATGGTATTCTGGTAAGTGGATTAAGGGGGCAATGCCAGAAGGGCTTGCGTGGTTTGGCCGTGTGAAGCTCGGAAAAGAGCCGTTCTCGGGAAGATAATTTTTCAAGGGGGCTTTCATGGCTTCGATACCTTCGGTTACCACTGGTAATATCGCCAATTCCTACATCAATAAGAATGATAAGGCGCAGAGCAAGGCTCTTCATGCTTTGGCGAGTGGTAAGAGCATCAATAAAGCCTCGGACAACGCAGCGGGTTTGGCCATTGCCACCCAGTTAATGTCTGATGTTTCAACTCTCAAGCAGGCCTCTTCGAACTTGGTTCAGGGAACCGCCGTTTTGCAAACAGCCGATGGCGGTCTGCAACAGGCCGGACAAATGCTGGAGCGGATGAAATCCCTCGCAACGCAGGCCAGTTCGGGCTCGGTGGACAGTACTTCTCTTGCGGCAATTAACACAGAATATCAGTCGCTGGTTACCGAGTTGAACAATCTTTCGAATACGACATCTTTCAACGGCCAGAATCTTCTAGATGGAACGTATAACCAGAGCTTTCAAGCCGGACAAGCGGTGGGCGATACCATCAATGCGAATTTGTCGGCGGTGAATAGTTCAGCCAATGGATTGGGATTGACCGCAGGGGTCGGAGCCAGTGCCAATGCGTTGAGTACTCAGACTTCGGCAATGGCCACCTCGGCGGAACTGGATACGGCGATTAGCAATTTGTCCAGTTATCGGGCGCAGATTGGATCAACGCTTTCGGCGTTCTCGGTGCGCGGCGATGTTGTGGACAGTTCAATCACTAGCACGCTGGAGGCTCAATCTTCCCTTATGGATGCCGATATTGCCGCTGAGCAGACAAACCTCACCAATTCGAAAGTTCTCAGTGAACTCTCGATTGCTTCCGCCGCGCAGGGGAACAGAATGAAGTCGTCTCTGCTAGGCCTGCTTCGTTAGACCTTTTGCGCAGGGTCCGGTTTTTTATGGGGCTGGGGCCTGACCTTCGCGTGACCACTGGCGGAGTGTTTCTTGAGCGTCTGCTAGAGAAGAAGAGGCGGCGATGGTGCTCTCGTAAAGATTGAACCAAAACTGAGTTTCTGTGTTTATTCCAGCTCGATCAAAAGCGGCTTTCAGGTGACTCAAAGCCGCATGCGTGTCGTCTGGATGTCTGCAGAGGCTGATTTCGGCAAGAATCCGGTGTGGATATGGGAGCGTAGGATCAAGTTTGATTGCTGTTCGGAGGGCTTCCTCGGCCTCGGCATAGCGGCCTAGTTCGTTTAGGGTGTATCCTAAGTTATGATGTGCACCCGCACAGTTAGGATCAAGTCGCGTTGCTGCTCGGAGGGCCTCCTCGGCTTCGTCATAGCGGTCTAGTTCGATTAGGGCGTATCCCAAGTTATGATGTGCAGCCGCAGCACAGTCAGGATCAAGTTCGACAGGATCAAGTTCGATTGCTTTTTCGAGGGCTTTCTCGGCTTCGGCATAGCGGCCTAGTTTGATTAGGGCGCATCCCAAGTTATGATGTGCAACCGCACAGTCAGGATCAAGTCGCGTTGCTGTTTGGTAGGCCTTCTCGGCTTCGTCATAGCGGTCTAGTTCGATTAGGGCGTATCCCAAGTTAGCATGTGCAACCGCACAGTCAGGATCAAGTGCGATTGCTGTTCGGAGGGCTTCCTCGGCTTCGGCATAGCGGCCTAGTTCGTTTAGGGTGTATCCTAAGTTATGATGTGCACCCGCACAGTTAGGATCAAGTCGCGTTGCTGCTCGGAGGGCCTCCTCGGCTTCGTCATAGCGGTCTAGTTCGATTAGGGCGTATCCCAAGTTATGATGTGCAGCCGCAGCACAGTCAGGATCAAGTTCGACAGGATCAAGTTCGATTGCTTTTTCGAGGGCTTTCTCGGCTTCGGCATAGCGGCCTAGTTTGATTAGGGCGCATCCCAAGTTATGATGTGCAACCGCACAGTCAGGATCAAGTCGCGTTGCTGTTTGGTAGGCCTTCTCGGCTTCGTCATAGCGGCCTAACTTGTTTAGGGCGTGTCCTAAGTTATTATGTGCAGCCGCACGGTCAGGATCAAGTCGCGTTGCTGTTTGGTAGGCCTCCACGGCTTCGGCATAGCGGCCTAGTTTGATTAGGGCGTATCCCAAGTCATTATGTGCAGCCGCACAGTCAGGATCAAGTCGCGTTGCTGTTTGGAGGGTCTTCACGGCTTCGTCATAGCGGTCTAGTTCGATTAGGGCGTATCCCAAACGTCCAAACAGTTCGGGCGTCATTTCATCCGGAGAGTTTTGCTGGAAGGTTGTGATTATGGTGACAATTTTGACACAAAGAGAACTCCTTGCCTCTCTAAAAGGAGTCTCAAATACATTCTTGAATATAAGATTGATTGTATCCAAAAGTTCTCTGGCTTGATCACCGGACGATTTTTGACTCATTTTATTTCCTTCATTTTCCCATGTTTGTTTTTCGGAATAATATCTTCTGTAGAAACATTCCTGAGTTTTGTCAAATAGAAAGATGACATAAAATTTTAACGTAATCATAAAGAGTGGCTTGGTTTCAGAATCCGAACTCCTATGGTCATCCCCTGAATCCGTGAAGCGGATTCTAGGGGGATCCAGAAAAGAAAGCTGGATGGCCTTAGAATGCCAAGAAGCATTCAGGCCATGACGGGGGATGGGGCATGGTGGGTTGGTGACATATCCTGCGCAATGTGGCATACTAGCCTCGTCTGTTATTTTCCCGTTATCCCCCCTCTAATAAGGTTTCTATAAATCATGTCATCTTTTCCGATTTCCTCCTTGTTCTTTTCAAAGCGGGATGGGTTGCCAGATGTTTTGACGTCCTATGACCTTATGAAAACATTTGCCATTTTGTTGGTTGTAATAGATCACATTGGCTTTATCTTTTTTCCAGAAAATTATTGGTTTAGAGCACTTGGGCGGGGGTGCGTTCCCATTTGGTGTTTTCTGATCGGATATTCAAAATCCCGCGATTTGTCTGCCCCTATCTGGGTCTGGTCGGCCCTTCTGATTGCTAGTAGTTTTGTGACGGGGGGAGGGGTTTTCCCCACTCCTATTTTGGTGACCTTTATTATAAGTCGCCTCATTCTCGATTCGGTGGCGCGGGGGGTTTTCAAGGATTGGGAAACTTTGCTGTACGGAACGTTCTTTTTTGTCATGATGATTATCCCCACCATGATTGTTGCTGACTATGGATCGGCGGGGTTCCTGCTGGTCTTGTGCGGATATGCGCTACGTCACCAAAAAGAAATCAACATAAAGCCTTCGACTTTACAGGCTTTTATGGGGTCTTCTGTTGTGATCTTCATTATTCTTGAACTACTGGTTTTTCGATTTCCTCCCGTAGAGGCCAAGGTTGCGGTTGTTATGGTTGGTTTGGCTGCTGTGGCGGCGTATTATTTTCGGCCAATGAATATGATCGGCTTGACCAATGCGCTGCCCGCTTTTGTTGTCACGGCTTTGCAATTTACCGGACGGCGGACAATGGAGATTTATGCTATCCATTTGATCCTGTTTAAGATTGGGGCTGCCTATTTGGGCGTCTCTCATCACGGCTGGGGTGAGTGGTTCTGGCTGTTTCCGCCGATGGAGAATCAAGTTCCTGAATCGACTTTTCCAACCCCTTAGACAGGGTGCGACTTTTTATCTATCGAAATTGGGGCTTTTTTTATCAAAAACTATGCCTCAAACCCTTGCACCCTCTGGTCCTGTGTGCTAGACGAAGCACCATCTGAAATTTGGCAGTTAGGATTTCCTGTTTTGGAATCTGGAAAAGGAACTGGACGTGGCAAAGACATCCTCTTCATTGGCTGGCGCAGCGCATACCATTGCTAGCCGCTACGCAACCGCCCTGATTGAAACATCGCATGAGGCAGGGGCCTTGGGCGTTGTTGAAAGTAACCTGAATGAGCTTGCGGCAATGATGGAATCCTCTGCCGACCTTAGGATGTTGGTGTCGAGTCCTGTCTATGGCCGCGAAAGCATTACCGGAGCGGTGCAAGAACTAGCCCGCAAAGCTGATTTTCATCCGCTGACAATCAACTTTCTCGCTGTTTTGGCTGTGAATGGCCGTCTGAATCGCCTCTCGAATATTCTGGAAGCCTTTGCGTTTGAAGTGTCAAAACGCAAAGGAGAAGTCAGGGCGCAGGTGCTGACGGCTTTTCCTTTGAACGCAGAACAAGAACGCGCTTTACAAGATGCTCTTAAAAAATCAGTTGGCTTTAAGGTTCAGCTTGAAATGAGTGTGGATCGTGAGATTCTCGGCGGGATGATCGTTACGATCGGATCGCGCATGATTGATGACTCGGTTAAGAGCAAACTGGAAGCTTTGAAACGGGCGATGAGTGCAAAAATTGCCGCTTAAGAAATTTATACTTACAGACTAGGAAAAGGAACGTTAGATGGAAATTCGTGCAGCAGAAATCTCTGAAATCCTGAAAAAACAGATTGCTGAATTTGGGGCGCAAGCCAATGTCGCCGAAGTCGGCCAAGTCCTCTCGGTGGGGGATGGCGTAGCGCGGGTCTATGGCCTCGATCAAGTGCGTGCCGGGGAAATGGTCGAATTTCCGGGTGGAATTAAGGGGATGGCTCTTAACCTCGAATCCGACAATGTCGGGGTGGTTATCTTTGGTGATGACCGTTCGATTGCTGAAGGCGATATTGTCAAACGGACGGGGGAAATTGTTCAAGTTCCTGTCGGGCGCGAGCTTTTGGGTCGCGTGGTGGACGGTCTGGGCAATCCGATTGATGGCAAAGGTCCGTTGAAAGCCAAAGAATTTCGCCGCGTCGAAGTCAAAGCCCCCGGGATCATTCCTCGCAAATCGGTGCATGAACCGATGCAAACCGGACTTAAAGCGATTGACGCTCTTGTTCCTATCGGGCGTGGTCAGCGCGAGCTGATTATCGGTGACCGTCAAACAGGCAAAACGGCGGTTGCTCTTGATGCTATTATCAATCAGAAGAGCGTCAATAAATCTCCGAACGAAAAAGATCATCTGTACTGTGTTTATGTGGCTATTGGTCAAAAACGCTCCACGGTTGTTAAACTGGTCAAAGAACTCGAAGAGGCTGGCGCAATGGAATATTCCATCGTGGTTGCCGCAACAGCTTCTGATCCGGCTCCGATGCAGTTTCTGGCTCCTTACACAGGATGCACGATGGGCGAATATTTCCGCGACAACGGAATGCACGCTCTCGCCATTTATGACGATTTGTCCAAACAGGCGGTTGCCTATCGTCAAATGTCCCTACTGCTGCGTCGTCCTCCTGGACGGGAAGCTTACCCGGGGGATGTGTTCTACATTCACTCGCGCCTTCTGGAACGGGCGGCCAAATTGAACGAGGCCAATGGGTCGGGATCTCTGACCGCTTTGCCCATCATTGAAACGCAAGCAGGTGACGTGTCGGCCTATATCCCGACCAATGTTATCTCGATTACTGATGGTCAGATTTTCCTTGAAACCGGATTGTTCTATAAAGGCATTCGTCCAGCTATCAATGTTGGCTTGTCAGTGTCGCGGGTTGGTTCCGCTGCGCAGATCAAAGCGATGAAACAAGTGGCGGGTAAGATCAAACTTGAACTCGCCCAGTACCGTGAAATGGAAGCCTTTGCTCAGTTTGCTTCGGACCTTGATGCCTCAACGCAGAAACTTCTTGCGAGAGGAGCGCGGTTGACCCAGCTTTTGAAACAACCACAATACTCTCCGCTCACCTCGGAAGAACAAGTGGTGGTGATTTTTGCGGGAACACGGGGGTATCTTGACGGGGTTCCGGTTGGCAAAGTCTCGGAGTATGAAAGTGGATTGCTCGCTGAACTTCGCAGCCGTGGTGCCGGAATTTTGGAACAGATTAAAACCAAGAAAGCTCTGGATGCCCCTCTGGAAGGCGAGATCACTGCTCTTCTTGATAGCTACACCAGCGACTATGCCAAACGTTTGGCTGCGTAAGGGAGATATCTGTGCAAATAGACTTTAGATATGCGACCCATTTTCAAACGGGATGTGACCTCAGGTCTGCTTTTAGGCAAGCCTCAGCAGGAGGGTTGGTTCTCGTTGTTGATGGACGAGCGATGCGTCCCGCAAGCGAATTAGAGGGGGTTTTTCCTTTCTCCAAAGACAGGGTGATTCTTGCTCTTCGCCCGCTTGGACAGCACGACAACGCTGTGCTTGAGCACCATATTTATGAGACATCTCCGGTAAGTCTAAGAAGACAGATTGCCTTTCTTTCCTCTGGCAAGGTTATTTCTTTGGTGGATGATGATGGAGAAAAATGCGCTGTTGCGCGGAATGTTGGTGCTAAAACATCGTTGGCCCTTTATGTGACGGGATCTGCCGAGTATCGGCGGTCTTTGCTGGCCATAGGGGAAAGCGAATTTGAAACAAGAGATGACGGTGAGCCTTCGCCGCCTGCGGGGTCCGCAGGGGGTTCTTGTAACTCGTCTGAAAGTTATTATCCTAGATAATGGAAGTGCAATAAAATGCCCAGTTTGAAGGAATACC
Organism: uncultured Micavibrio sp.; assembly: GCA_964476455.1. Taxonomy (GTDB): domain Bacteria; phylum Pseudomonadota; class Alphaproteobacteria; order Micavibrionales; family Micavibrionaceae; genus UBA1573. The sequence continues at coordinate 2,136 of CAYZAR010000029.1, read as the reverse complement.
GAACCCGCATTGCTTCCGTGAAATCTACACGGAAAATTACCTCGGCCATGAAAATGGTTGCGGCTTCTAAGCTCAAGCGGGCACAGGAACACGCGCAATCCTCTCAGCCTTACGCCAAGGCGATGGAAGCTATGCTCTCTCGTGTGGCTGGCGGTGTTCAAGGAGATTCTGGTCCTCGCTTGTTGGTGGGGACGGGGGCTGATCTTCGGCATCTCTTGATTGTGGTTTCTTCCGATCGTGGTTTGTGCGGTGGGTTTAACTCGAACCTTGTTCGGTTTACGCGTGCGGAAATTCGCCGCCTGATCGCAGACGGAAAACAAGTCAAAATTGTTTGTGTGGGCCGCAAAGCTCGCGATGTTCTCAAACGGGAATTCGCTGCCTATATCATTGACAGTATTACCGGCCTTGCTGGAAAGCCCCGTCTTTCTTTCCACGACACAACACAGGTTTCTGATTTGGTCTTAGAAAAATTTGACGCAAGCGAGTTTGATGTTTGCACGCTGGTTTATAACCAGTTTGTTTCGGTTCTCACGCAAAAACCTTGTGCCCAGCAGCTGATTCCATTCCGCATTCCCGTTCCGGCAGTGGCTAACCAGAACGCGGCTCAGAAGGAAAAAGAATTGGTGGGGGGAACGTCTTCCTCTCCCTCTCCCTATAGTTTTGAACCGGAAGAAGAGCAAATTCTCGCGCAGCTCTTGCCACGAAATATTGCCGTGCAAATTTTCCGCGCATTGCTCGATAGTTCTGCCGGAGAGCAGGCCGCACGGATGACGGCAATGGATAACGCAACCCGCAACGCGGGGGATATGATTAACCGTCTGTCCATCCAGTATAACCGTGCGCGGCAAGCATTTATTACGAAGGAATTGATCGAAATTATTTCAGGCGCAGAGGCGGTTTGAAAAAAGAACTTTAGAATCTCAGAATAAAGGAAAAATGAAATGGCAAACGGAAAAATTGTTCAGGTTCTCGGCGCAGTGGTGGATGTTCAGTTTCCTGACGGGAATGTACCCTCTATCTTGAACGCTTTGACGACCCAAAATGATGGGAAAACTTTGGTTCTTGAAGTGGCCCAGCACCTTGGCGAAAACATTATCCGCTGTATTGCGATGGATTAAACGTATGGTCTTGTGCGCGGTGCCGAAGTTATGGATAACGGATCGGCCATTATGGTTCCTGTCGGTCCCGAAGTTTTGGGCCGGATTGCCGATGTGATTGGTCAGCCAATTGATGAGCTGGGCCCTCTTACCACCAAAGACCATTATCCGATTCACCGCGCGGCCCCAAGCTTTACGGACCAAGCCACAGAAACCGAACAGTTGATTACCGGTATCAAGGTTATTGACCTTCTTTGCCCTTATGCCAAGGGTGGTAAGATTGGTTTGTTCGGGGGTGCTGGTGTTGGTAAAACTGTGACCATCCAAGAGCTCATCAACAACATCGCCAAAGGTCACGGCGGCGTGTCCGTTTTCGCTGGTGTGGGAGAGAGAACCCGTGAAGGGAACGATCTTTACCACGAAATGATTGATGCTGGGGTTCTGGTTCCCAATGACCACAAAGCTTCGAAAGTGGCTTTGGTTTATGGCCAGATGAACGAACCCCCCGGGGCACGCGCTCGCGTGGCTTTGACGGGTTTGACCATGGCGGAATATTTCCGTGACGTGGAAGGGCAAGACGTTCTTTTCTTCATGGACAATGTGTTCCGCTTTACGCAGGCTGGCGCGGAAGTGTCTGCTTTGCTGGGCCGTATTCCTTCGGCGGTTGGGTATCAACCAACACTCTCTACAGATATGGGTGCTCTTCAGGAACGGATTACCTCAACGCATAAAGGGTCTATTACCTCGGTTCAGGCCGTTTATGTTCCTGCCGATGATTTGACTGATCCGGCTCCGGCGACAACCTTCTCGCACCTTGACGCAACGACAGTTCTTTCGCGTCAGATTGCGGAACTTGGGATTTATCCAGCGGTTGACCCTCTTGACTCTACGTCGCGGATTCTTGATCCCCGCATTGTGGGCGAGGCACACTATAAATGCGCAACCGATGTTCAAAAAACTTTACAAACCTACAAAGCCTTGCAAGACATCATTGCCATTTTGGGTATGGATGAACTTTCGGAAGAAGACAAACTGGTTG
>CAYZAR010000028.1:0-11872 GCA_964476455.1 uncultured Micavibrio sp. | reverse complement strand
TGGCCGTGGTGGTTGATGACCACGATATGGGCGTAACGCACGTCATACGCGGGGACGACCATTTGAACAACACCTTCCGTCAGAACATGGTTTACCAAGCAATGGGGTGGGATCTTCCAGCCTATGCCCACCTGCCTCTTATTTTGGGTCCAGACGGAGCCAAACTCTCCAAACGTCACGGCGCAACGAGCGTCGAAGAATATAAGGCGATGGGTTACCTGCCCGAGGCCATGCGGAATTATTTACTGCGCCTCTGCTGGGCTCACGGTGATGATGAAATTATTACCACAGAACAGGCGATTGAATGGTTTGGCTTTGAAGGCATTGGGCAAAGCCCTGCGCGATTTGACTTTGAAAAACTGAATTCCGTCAATTCCCACTACATGAAAATTGCGGACAACAAGAGATTGACCGCACTCACCAAAGAAATTTTGGAAAACCAAGGATGGAAAGTTTCCGCACTTGAGGAAAGCCGCCTTCTCTCCCGTATGGATGAGTTAAAATCAAGAACAAAGAACCTTGTCCAGCTTGCTGAAGAGGCTGCATTTTTTGTTAAATCTATCCCTTATGACTTCGACGAGAAAGCCAAAACTCAACTTGATGAATCTGGAAAAAAAGTTCTGCAAGTTCTCCATGATAATTTGAAAACGTCCGACGTTTTCACGGCTGAAGAAATTGAAAAACTATGCCGCTCTATTTCTGACTACCACTGTGGCGGGAAACTCGGCAAAGTCATGATGCCATTTCGGGCGGCCTTGACTGGACGAAGCGTCTCTCCCTCCATTCCCCACGCTGCAGAAGTATTAGGGAAAGAAGAAACTCTTGCTCGCCTCGCTTATGCTATTCAACTTAAAGCCGTATAGTTTCCTTCCTTACCCTCTTCCTTAAACCTATTTTAACGGTTTGCGGATTAAATGGCTTTTGCCCGCCGTTTAATGCGACTCACACAAATATGCATAAGGAAAACAAAATGTCCGATCATAACGAAACCCCAACCGGAAAAACTTTTACGCTGACCAACGACCAAAGCGGAGAGTCGTGGAAACTTCCCGTCCTTGATGGAACCGTTGGCCCGAGCGTCATTGATATTCGCCCGCTGTTTGAAGAGACTGGACATTTCACTCTTGACCCGAGCTTTACCTCAACCGCTAGCTGTAAATCACGCATTACGTTCATTGATGGAGACAAAGGCGTTCTTCTTCACCGTGGGTACAACATCAAAGAGTTAGCCGAGAAAAGCAATTTTGTCGAAGTTGCTTACCTGCTCCTCTATGGCGACTTGCCAAACAAAGAACAATATTTGGAATTCAAAAAGAACCTGACCTATCACACGATGGTTCACGAGCAATTGCAATTTTTTTACCGTGGCTTCCGACGCGATGCGCACCCGATGGCTGTTATGTGTGGCGTTATTGGAGCTCTTGCCGCATTCTACCATGACTCGCTTGACATTTCCGATCCGCGTCAACGAGAAATTTCCGCACACCGTTTGATTGCCAAAATTCCAACGCTTGCCGCGATGGCTTATAAATACTCGATTGGTCAACCGTTCATGTACCCGCGCAATGATTTGGACTTTGCCGAAAACTTTTTGTATATGTGCTTCGCAGTCCCCGCTGAGCCTTATAAAATCAATCCTATTCTGGCCGATGCGATGGATAAAATTCTTGTCTTGCACGCCGACCATGAACAAAATGCATCGACATCGACTGTGCGCCTTGCTGGTTCATCGCAAGCTAATCCGTTTGCGTGTATCGCTGCGGGGATCGCCTCGCTCTGGGGACCTGCGCATGGAGGAGCCAATCAGGCCGTTCTCGAAATGCTTGCAGAAATTGGACACAAAGACCGCATTCCTGAATTCATCCAAGGCGTAAAAGAAAAACGCTATCGCTTGATGGGATTTGGTCACCGCGTTTATAAGAACTTTGATCCTCGGGCAACGGTCATGAAAGAAACATGTGACAAAGTTTTGGCTGAGCTGGGTATCAATGATCCTGCGCTTGAAATTGCGATGGAGCTGGAACGCATTGCCCTTTCGGACCCCTATTTTGTTGACCGCAAACTCTATCCCAATGTTGATTTTTACTCAGGCATTATCTTGAAAGCGATGGGCTTTCCGGTGAGTATGTTCACGGTTCTTTTTGCCGTCGCGCGGACGGTAGGCTGGATTTCGCAGTGGAAAGAAATGATGGAGGAACCAGCCAACCGGATTGGCCGCCCCCGTCAACTTTACAATGGGGCCGCCCCTCGTGACTTTGTTGCCCTTGATAAACGAAAATAGAATCTAAGTTTCTCTGATAGGTGTGAGAGTGAACGCTGCAGCTTCGTCTGCAGCGTTTCTCTTTGAGGGAGACTGAAGAAGTGTTTGGACTTGTGTAAATGCCGCAATTTGAATTTGTCGCTCCGCTGCATCGAAAAGAACGCGCCGCATGACAGGAATAATTTTTTCTGGAACAGCATCACTTTGAATAAATTCAGGGACAACTAAGTGGCCCAGCAAAATATTTGCCAAATGGGCAAATTTACTGCACACCAACCGACGCACAATCTGCCAAGTTGCCTCGTTCATCTGGTACACGATAGCATGTGGAACACCAGCAAGACTAATTTCAAGTGCCACCGTTCCCGAAACAGCCAATGCCGCAGTGCAAGACCGAAACGCATCCCATTTCTCTGCCCTATCCGTCGTGAGGTAGAAATTTAGTCCTGCTCCTTTCATAAGGTTTGATAAAGGCTCGGCCCACCGCTCAATCGTTGGGACAAGAAAGAAAAGATTAGGGTTCTCGCTTGCTAATTTCTTGGCTACTTCCAAAATAACCGGAGAAAGGCGTTCAATTTCCGACCTCCTGCTTCCAAAGAACAGTCCCAAGACTGGACTCTCTGGAAGAATATTATGATCTTTGCGAAACCTCTGACCATCTCCTTGCAAAACACCTGCTTGCAATACCGGATGTCCAACCGCAATGGCGGGAAGCCCCTCCCGCTGGAAATAAGGAGGTTCAAACGGAAACAAGCAAATAATCCCATCTAGAAACCGAGCAATATGCCTTGCCCGTTTTGGACGCCATGCCCAAACTGTGGGAGCCACATAGTGAATTTTCTTGGCCCGCACACCAAGTTTTTTTAGACGTTCCTGCACCCGAAAGGAAAACTCTGGACTATCAATTGTCACCACAATATCGGGATCAAAAACTTTAATCGCCATTACCGCTTTGGCAATCAAGTCCATGAAATGAAAGATTTTTGGTGCGATTTCAAAAAGCCCCATAACAGAAAGCTCTTCCATCTTGAAAAGACTGTCGTGAAGCCCAGCAGAGAGCATTTTCTCTCCACCAATTCCTCGTACTTCAAGCGTAGGGTCTGCAACGTACAACGAAGACAACAAAGCCGCGCCTAATTGGTCGCCAGATTCCTCCCCTGCTATTATAAATACTTTTGTCATTCTTCGTTTAACCCCAACAAGAAAATTTTGTGGTGATTTGCACGCGCAATGACTTCTTCTCGGTCAAGAACTAGGGTGCGTCCAGCCTCGATAACAATACCAACAAACCCCTGCTCATGAGCGGTTTCAATCGTTTTGACCCCAATAGTTGGCATATCAAGGGCGGTATCTTGTGCAGGTTTCAAAACTTTGACTAAAATCGGTCCGCGATTCTCTTTCTTTATTTTTCCGGCCTGTTCCATCAGGGTTTTTGTTCCTTCACTGCCTTCACACCCCAACACTGTTCCCTGCTGGACAACCACAGACTGCCCCTTGTCCTTACGTCCCCACTCTTTGGCTGTTTGAAATCCCAAACGAATACTATCCCAGTCTTCTTGCAAAGGAGAAGTTTCTGAAAAAACACCTGCGGGAGCTAGAAGATCTGGGATATACTCCTGCACGCCGTGAAGGATAAACCCATCTGACTCCAATTCCTCTTTCACCACACGAAGCAAAGCATCATCGCCCAACGCACGCAAAGCAACTTTGAGGATAATCTTCATCCCTCTCTGATCCGCACGAATTTGTGACCATTCCGGCTTTTTGAGAGATCCTGCGAGCACAATATCTTTAACGCCAGAATTTTTTAGGTACTCAATCATACCGCCAGCACAACCAATTGGTAAAACAATGTGTTCCCGCGCCATAAATAAATCTGGGTCTGTTATTCCTTCAAGAGCCACGATGTACGGGGCAATCCCCGCTCTCTCCCAGTTCGAAAGAAGCATCTCGGGGAGCCTTCCCTGTCCTGCAATCAAACCTACTTTTTTCAAGCTGATTTTTTCTGAGGCGTGCATAAGGGGAACCGTGTTTTAAGACGAGCAAACTCAATAATCTGCCTAACTGCTTCATCTGCAGAGAAATCGTTGGAAACCATTTCTATTCTCTGATCCATTGTTCCTTCGTCACCAAACAGCTCGTTAAAAGCCTTCTGCAAAGTGCGTATTTGATCCTTGTTGAATCCATTTCTTTCAAGACCAATCAGGTTAAGGCCGGCGAGGAAAGCTCTCTCCCCCTTAACCCGTCCGTACGGAATCACATCACTTTCAACACCCGACATTCCGCCGACAACAGCATAGGCCCCGATGCGAACAAACTGATGAATAGCAGCAAGGCCTCCAATTAAGGCATAATCTCCCACCACCACGTGGCCGCCAAGCGTTGCATTGTTCGCCATAATGACATGATTCCCCACAACGCAATCGTGGGCCACATGGGTGCTCATCATAAATAATCCGCCATCACCAACAATAGTTTTCATGCCGCCGCCCTCAGTTCCGGGATTCATCGTACAATATTCGCGGATCGTATTTTGACGACCAATGCGCAACTCGGAGTCTTCACCATGAAACTTTAGATCCTGAGGGGGATTGCCGATGGAAGCAAATGGATAGATCACCGTATCCTCGCCCACCGTTGTTCGACCTTCAATCACAACGTGGGACTTAAGAACAACACGGTCCTGCAGAACGACCTTTGGCCCGACAATGCTGTAAGGCCCAATTTGCACATCAACGCCAAGCTGGGCTTTGGGGTCAACAATTGCGGTTGAGTGAATTTGTGTATTCATGTTCATCAGGCTGGGCCAAAAGATTAAAGGGAGCAAGTCACGTTATTTTTCAGGCTGTTACGCTTGTTCTGGGTCTAAAATCATCGCGCTGTATTCAGCCTCAGCGCAAAGAGCCCCTTCAACCCGGGCTTCCCCTTTGAATTTCCAGACATTACCCCGTGATTTGATAACTTGGACATGAATATGCATAGCGTCCCCGGGAACAACTGGTTTGCGAAACTTGGCTGAATCAATCGTCATAAAGTAGACGAGCTTCCCTTCCCCTTCGGCCCCCAAAGTATGAACCACCAAAATACCAGCGGTCTGGGCCATTGCCTCAACAATCAAAACCCCGGGCATTACTGGAACCTCAGGGAAATGTCCCTGAAAGAAAGATTCGTTAATAGTAACATTTTTGAGACCAACCGCACTCTCTCCAGCCTTGTAGTCAATCAGACGATCTACAAGCAGCATCGGGTAACGGTGGGGAATCATTTTCATGATCCGCCGCACATCAATCGGAGAGACGCTTTCAGATTTTTCCGTGGCTGCACTTGTCATTTCTAATCCTCACCTTCAGTCTTGTTTCTATGTATATGGGATTTTTGGTCCACCAGCCGATTCAAAACCGCAACTTGTCTAAGATAGCGCTTCATAGGCATAGCTGGATATCCCATCCACTCAGATTTTGCAGGAACGTCACGGGTTACCCCTGAATGCGCAGCAATGCGTGCCTGTGTTCCAATCTTCAAGTGTCCCGCAACACCAGCTTGCCCACCCAGAACAACAAAATCTTCTAATTCAGTACTTCCCGCAATCCCCACTTGAGCGACCAGAATACAACAACGACCAATTTTAACATTGTGAGCGATCTGAACAAGGTTATCAATCCATGTTCCCGCGCCAATTTCGGTGTCGCCCATCGTCCCCCGATCAATTGTCGTGTTAGCCCCAACTTCAACATGATCACCAATTATCACACGACCAAGCTGAGGTACTTTCACAAAACCCGCCGGATCAATAGCAAACCCAAACCCATCTTGTCCAACCCTTACCCCGGGATAAAGGCGAACGTAGTTGCCAATTAAGGCATGGCTCACGCTCACATGATTTCCTATACGGCTATTTGTACCAATGGTGACCCCAGCTCCAATCACCGCATGAGATTGAAGCCACGTCCCTTCGCCAATGGTGACCCCAGCTCCAATCACCACAAAATTCTCAATCACGCAACCTTTAGCAATTTTTGCCGTTGGATGAATAAAGGCGGTGCCCGCAATAGTAGGCTCAGGCATCGGCTCAGGATAAAGAGCTTGAGCGGCAAGCGCATAAGATTTATAAGGAGAGCGCGAAAGTAGCAAACGAATCCCTTTGGGGGCCAAAGATACCATATCGGGATGAATGATACACGCTCCAGCCTTTGTATTTTGAAATTGACCGCGAAATTTTGGATTGTCCAAAAAAGAGAGCTGACTAGGCCCAGCTTGATCTAGGCCAGCAACCCCTTCTATCATATACTCCGCTTCTGCAGAATTCTGAAGCTCGGCTCCGCTACAACCGGAAATTTGCGCCAGAGTCAAAGAACCTGCGTTTGTAAAAAAACGAGGATCTGCCATTTTGCCTACCTTCCTTATTATTTATTTAGACTTAGCTTTCGCCAAGGAAATTGATTTCACTTGGTCATTCAGCTTTGCCAACACCATGTCGGTAATATCCAACGACTGTTCAACCAGTACAACAAACTGACGGTCAACCACCAATTGAAACTTCTTTTCATCAGCAATATCAGCTGCGGCTTTAGCAATACCGTTCCGAAGTTTGGCTAGTGCTTCTTTACGAGCCTCATCAAGTTCATTGCTTTTCTTCAATATCTCCTTACGAGAAGAAAGAACGTCCGACTCAAATTTCTTCTTCTTTTTTTCAAATTCATCTGGTTCAAGTGAAGCTCGCCCTTTGATAAGGCTTTGTTCTTCACCTTTTAGTTTTTTCTCAATCGCGCTCGCCTCTCCTTGCAGAGTATCACGTCTTGCCTTGAGTTGTTCTTGTAAGCTCTTCCCAGCGAGTGACTCGGCCAAGAGTTTTTGAACATCCAGAACAGCAATTTTAGCCGCCACAGCCTCCTCTGCTTGCGCAGAAGAAAGAGCAGAAACAAAAATCAGGCATATAGCAAGAAGAGAAAAAACGAAGTGCTTCAACTGGAAACTCCTTTAATTTACAAAGTAACAAAATGAAAAATTAGAACCGCGTACCGAAACTGAATCTGAAAACCTGTTTCACATCATAGTTTTCTTTTAGGTATGGCTCGGACAAGTCAATGCGAATTGGTCCCATCGGAGACCTCCACGACAAACCAACCCCCGCAGAAGCCCGCAGAGACGATTCATCGGCAACGTTAACTTGATTATTCTCATCAAGGCCCCACAAGGACCCGACATCATTAAAGGCATGGCCCAAAACGCCCATTTCCTCTGGAAACCCAATAGGGAAGGACAGTTCCGCAGTTCCCCGATAGAACTTTTTACCACCAAGGGAGTCATTCGTGAGCAAATCACGCGGGCCTGCCCCAGCCTTTTCAAAACCACGCAGGTTCGTGCCGCCCATGAAGTAACGCTCGTTAATTTTGACATCGCTGTCTGAGTATCCTTCAACCGCGCCCAGCTCGCCCATCACGTTAAGAACCCAACCTTCGCTGACCGGATAATAGTAAGACCCGCCCAATTTACCAGAGATGTATTTCGCATCACCACCCACGCCCGCTACCTCGGCGTTGACCCACGCGCTCACCCCGTCGGTTGGAAAAATTTTACTGTCAAGATCGTCATAGGCAAGGACTTGAGAAACAGCCGAGGTCAAACGGTCTCCTTCCTGTTGTTGAATAAACAATGAAGCGTTGGAATCAACATTGGTAATCTCGTTCTGCTCCAAACGATACTTCCACGTCTGGCGCAACTTGTCAGACAGAGGATAGCCCATACGAACTCCGCCGCCCGTCCTTCTCTGGTCGAAAGAACTCTGGTCTTGCTGATCTTTTGTTATGTGGAAGGCATCAACACCAGCAGATAAATCGCGGTCCATGAAATAAGGTTCGGTAAACGAGACATCAAACTCGGTCTTGGCTCCAGCAATTGTCGTTGAAAAGCTAAGATCCTGCCCCTTACCCAAAAGGTTACGTTCACTAATATGAAAGTCGGCCAAAGGACCATCGGCAGTTGAAAACCCAGCCCCAAGAGAAATCTCACCTGTTGATTGTTCCTCCACCGCAACATCTACTACAGTCTTATCTGGTGCACTTCCTGGCAAGGTCTTAACATCCACTTTGCCGAAATAGCCGAGGTTATTGATATTTTTCTCTGATTTCGCCAGCTTGGTCCGGCTAAATGGGTCCCCCTCAACCAGATCCATTTCACGGCGTATAACTTTGTCCAAAGTACGCGAATTGCCATTGATATTAACCCGCTCGACAAAAACCCGTGGGCTCTCATTGATACTAAAGACAACATCAATAGTGCCTTTTTCTTTATTACGGACAACATCTGGCACAACCGCGACAAAGGCGTACTGCATATCACCCAGTTTCTTTGTCATTTGATCGACGGTATCCTTGACTTCGTTTGCATCGTACCAGTCGCCAACAACTAAGGAAATCTGATCTTTCAAAGACATCGGATCAAGGTTGCGAATTTGAGAATTAACTCTAACATCGCCAACTTTATAACGACTTCCTTCCTCAACAGTCATCGTAACAAAAAAATTTTCCTTGTCGCTAGAGAGCTCCGAAACAGCGGAAAGAACGCGAAAATCAGCATACCCCTCTTTCAGATAGAACTGCCGGAGTAATTCTTGGTCAAATGCCATACGGTCTTGGTCAAAACGATCATTGGTAGCCAAGAAATTATACCAACGACTTTCCTTAGAGGCCAGTTCCCCACGCAGCTCTTCATCACTAAAACGCTCATTCCCCACGAAGCGAATACTGCTAATTTCTGTTACGGGACCTTCGGCAATCTCGAAGACGAGGTTAACGCGGTTTTGATCGAGCTCAATAATTTTCGGCTCAATATTGGCTGAGAAACGACCGTTTCGTTGATAAACTTCATACAGACGCGTCACATCATTCTGAATTTTAGTTCGCGTGAAAACCTGACGAGGCCGCGCCGAAATTTCGGACAACAATTGGTCGTCTTTCAATTTGTCATTGCCCTCAAACTGAACAATGTTGATTACCGGATTCTCCACAACCTTTACTGTGAGAACTCCGTTATTTTCAGAGAGCTGAACATCGGCAAATAAGCCTGTAGCAAAAAGGCTCTTGAGCGAAGCATCTAGGGCATCTTGGTTGAGAACATCTCCCTTGTGTAAAGAAAGATATGTCAGGACTGTTGCCGCCTCCACCCGCTCCGAACCCTCAACGCGGATATCGCGGATCACAGATTCAGCCCATGCCGGAGAAGTCAGCGCAAGCGAAAGTGCCGTGGCACACAGAAAATGACGGAGGCCCTGCCGCATCATGATAAAAACCTTTTTTCTGCAACTAATTGTTAAATCTGGGAAAAAGTTATCTCGCACAGTCTGCCCTATCACAAGCCGAATGACAAGATCGAAGAGAAAAACGCTACTTTCATTATGTCTACTTCAGAAAGAGTTGAATAATGTCGTTCAAATTGGCAAACGTCATGAGTGTTACCAACACCACAAGACCAAATCGGAACGCATATTCCTGCGACTTTTCGGACAACGGCTTCCCACGCATAGATTCAATCGCATAAAAGGCCAAGTGTCCCCCATCCAGCATAGGAATCGGAAACAAGTTAATAAGCCCAAGATTTATGGAAAGCAAGGCTGTAAAGGTAAACAAGGCAATGTAACCACGTTCCGCCATATCTCCAGCCATAGCCCCGATTCGGATAATACCACCCAGCTCGGTCGTACTGCGCGTTCCTGTTATCATCTGACCAATGGCCTTCAAGGTTTCAATCACGATTTTTTGAGTTTCAAAGATAGCAACGCCAACAGCCTCAAGCGGACCATATTTCTTAAAATCATCCCCCGGGCGAACTCCAAGAATCAAAACATTTCGTAACTTTCCTTCTGGCTCAGACAAATGAGGATTAAGTGCGGAAGGTGGATTGATCCACATAGACGTTACAGTTTTGTCCGGCTGATCCAGATGAATAACAATTTTTTTGTCCATGTTCTGCAAGAGAAGATCACGGGCCTTGTCTGGGTTTTCTTGGGTTGAAACGCCATTCACTTCTGATATAGCCGTTACATCAACACCGTTCGCAGGACCAAACAAGCCCAAATACCCTTTTTCATGAGAAAAGCCAAAGCGATCTGATTCTGTTTTCTTTTCAGGGTGAGCCACAAAAGAAACCTCTTTCCCATCACGCTCCACCACAAAATCCATCGGTGTGTCCAAAGCAAGCATGGAAGCTTGCCGTACTTCCTGAAAGTTTGTAATGGGCTTACCATTGATAGCCTTGATAATGTCGTGAGGCTCAAATCCCGAACGATCTGCAGCACTCCCAACCTCAAGTCCTGTGACGTGCGGAGGAGTGAGCGGCTTGCCGTAAGAGGCATACAAAACAGATAAAACCGCAATGGCAAAAATAAAATTAATGGCCGGTCCAGCAAATACAATCGCAGCTCGGTGAGGAACTGGCTTGGCAAAGAACGCGACACTCCGCTCTTCGGGCGTGTAGCTTCTGAACGTCCCATCCTCCACCTGAATATGGTCGCTGTAAGATGCGCTGGTTGGATCCGCATCCCCAAACATTTTCACATACCCCCCTAAAGGGATCATAGAAACTTTCCAACGTGTTCCGGTTTTGCTCGTCCAGCCAAAAATTTCCTTACCAAAACCGATAGAAAAGGTTTCAACACGAACCCCGCACAAACGAGCAACAATAAAATGCCCCCATTCGTGGACAAACACCAAAAGACTCAGAACCAGAAGAAAAGTCACCCCGTAAGTCCAAACATTGGAGGCAACAAGCTGTATAAAATCAAACATGGAGTCCATTAGATATTTTCCTCAGACAGAGCCAAAAACGCAAATACAGACTACTACATATAGAGAGAATAAAGATTTTTCAAAGGCGAACATGAGCAAAAGTCAAGTTTTGCTCCTATTTCTTAGACAAAAATCCGATGAGATCGTTCAAATTGGCCAAAAACACCATCCCCATAAGAAAGACAATCCCAACCCCGTAGATATAGCCCTTCACTTTGGGAGAAGGAGGCTTACCCCTGATCCACTCAGCCAAATGAAAGGCCAAATGCCCCCCATCCAACATGGGAAGAGGCAATAGGTTGAGAAATCCTATATTAATTGAAAGAATTGCCATAAACATAACCAAGGAGGTCCACCCTCGTTGAGCCGTATCCCCTGTCATAGTGCTGATTTTGACGAATCCGCCAAGTTCAGAGGTGCTTTTGCTCCCCACCACCATTTGGTAAATTACCCCTAATGTTTGGGTTACAGCCTTTCCAGTCAATTCCAAACCACCCCATATGGCCGCACCTACTCCCAAGCGAACCCTGTGCTTATCTGGACGCTCGGATAAGGTAAGAGTGTTAAAATCAAGACTGTGTGGCAAAAATAAATGAGGATTCAATTCGCGAGGAGGCTGTATTCTCAAATCAGCTGGACGGTCTTTTTTGCCAAAGTTGATAACCAATGATTTATCCAATCTTTCAATTAAAAGATTACGAGTCAAATCAACATCCTCTTTAACATCTATCCCATCAATCGAATTGATCTCGCGAATATCAAGCCCGTGGCTAGGCCACAATGTTCCCAGATACCCCCGTTGTGTATCATGACCGAAACTATCTTTTTC
>CAYZAR010000027.1:0-11997 GCA_964476455.1 uncultured Micavibrio sp. | reverse complement strand
GGATTGTCCCCCCCGACAGTCCGGCTTATTTTTTACACCTAATCCTATAATTATTTATACAATTGTCATCCCCGACAAGGGAGGCTGTGCCGACCGCAGATCGGGGATCTGGTATAGATGAGTACAGCAAAGCTACGCAAGATTCTGAATCCCGTTCGCGCCAGCGTCCTATGAGCGCGAGAGCGGGATGGCTAATAAGTAACTATAGACTTGGCTGTATCACCCAGAAATAATTTTGTACTTCCGGCCCACTTGAAGAGAGTCCCGAGGACCCAGCCCGTTCAAAGCACGAAACCTCAAAAGCGGAGCCTTATCAACCGACATTCTCGCCGCCAAATCTTCGACACGGTCACCCGCCTTGGCAGTGACAAGATCAATTCTACGCGCCTTGACCTGATTTCTCTCTTCGCCACTCAACCGCCGAAAGCTGTAGGTTGTGCGTTTCATATCCTCAACAACCCCACCGCTTACTCCTTGGGGAATGGCAAACTGAAAGCGGAAGACAGATTTAGGTCCCCAATTGATCGCCACCAGACGAATTGTCACCGCCTCACCATTCAAAGAAGCGGGAAAGGATGTTGTTGCCGCTTCCATGCCGTTAATCGTCAAGGGTTCAGGAATGGCCCCCTTTCCTCCTTCAAGCCATTGCTGCGAGATATAAGCCACCGGATCAAGCCCTGCTGTTTTCGAAGCCATATCCAAAACAATCAGCTCGCCATTTTGGCCAGACGCGACGACTTGATCGGGCTGATTAATAATCTCATACCCGTCAGGAACTGAAAAAGTAAAGCCCAGCTTAGGATGAACAAATTTTCTTCCTGAGACGAACCCTTGATCTTCTCCATCGCCATAGGTCATTCCGCGTAGCGCAGACAAATAGCTTTCAGCACCACGGTTTGAAGAAGGAGAATAGCGCGTTGCCTCACTTGAGGCTCTGCTAGCGCGCTCGGCCGTATCGGGGTGCGAGGAGAAATAGCTGAACTCTTTCTCTTCCTTTCCCTCAACGCGAGCTTCTGTACTCAGGTATCCTTCCATAGATTTGAGAAAATCACTCACTGCGAAGGGGTCGTAACCAGCTCGTGAGACGTAGCGAATGCCTAATTGATCGGCCTGAGATTCCTGATCTCGTGAATAGGAACTCATATACAAATTATTCCCGAGGCTAAGGGCCTCTGTGACATTCGGGTCTCCAACTGCTGCGGAAACGACTGTCGCACCTAAGGCTGTCAACAATCCTTGAGAATACCGCTCGGCCTGATGGCGTCCGGTCACATGGCCAATTTCATGGCCCAGAACCGCCGCCAGCTCTGCCTCATCATTGGCCACCGCCAACAACCCCCGCGTCACATAAATATACCCCCCGGGCAAAGCAAATGCATTGATAACCGGAGAGTCAAGCAAGGTGAATTTATAGCTCACATCGGGACGCTCTGTATTTTGGGCTAATTTTTGACCAATTTTATTAACATAATTTTGAAGAGCGGGGTCTTGGTAAACTCCGCCATATTGTTCAATAATCTTGGCGTGCTGCTCGGCCCCTATAGCCTTTTCCTGTTGAGGAGACATAAGGGCGGTAAATTGCTTGTCCCCCGTTGCCGGATTCACGGTACACGCCGCCACAAAAAACAGGGACGAAATAGCCCATACCCTCAGGACAGTCTTGCCAAACGCCGCATAATGCATAAATCTGCTCCCATGCTAAAATTATTGATTGCAACCACTTTGCTGATCTTCCCCGTCATAGCACAAATTCGGGCCGAAGAGGTACAGGGAAAACAGACCCCTGCTCCAGAAATAAAAGCTTCGGCAGATGACTTGGCTCAGCTTGAAAAAGATCCGGTTCCAGAAACGGTCACTGTCGTTATTGACCCCCTGACCTTTGTTGGAAAATCTGGAAAGATTTACCAACTTTCCGGCCTTGATAGCCCGGGTATTTTGGAGGGAGACCCAACCCTTGCCCTTGCTGCTCAAAAAAGACTTTCAGACCTTCTGGTTGGCAAGGATGTGAAACTCTTTCAAACTAAAAAAGAAACCATCGGACGGCTTAACCGCCTTGGCCACCACCTTGTCCAAGCCATCAAGGTACAAGACCAGATTTGGATTCAAGGACAGCTTCTCTCCGAAGGATTGGTGAGGGTGAGAACCACGGCCAGTAATCCTGAAATGTCGGTCGCCATGCTCGCTGCAGAACAAACCGCCCGCAGCAAGAAAATCGGCCTGTGGGGGAAAACTCCCTACCGCATTCGCGCAGACGATGATACCGAAGATTCTCTGAACAGCTTCCAAATTGTGGAAGGAACTGTAAAAAAAACGGCGATTAAGACCAACACTATTTTTGTGAATTTTGGCGAAGACTGGCAAACCGATTTCACCATTGGTATTCCATCTTCCACGCGCAAGCTGCTCGCCAGAAAAAATATAGACCCTCTGCAACTGACGGGGCATCATTTGCGCGTGCGCGGGTGGGTTCGTCATTACAATGGTCCCTATATCGAGATTGACCATGCAGAGCAAATCGAACTTCTGGAGGATTCCCAACCTCCCGCTTCTACTTTGCCAGAAGAGACTCCGACCCTTCCAGAAATCACCTCTCCTAACATAGGCTCTTCTGTTGGGATGAAAACAATCCGGAGGCCCCAGAAACCGCAAGTGAAAGATCCTGAACCGCCTCAATCTCCGCCAACCCCGTCCGCAGTCAAAGATGAACCAGCCCATACGAAGCCTTAGGCCATCTTTGGGGCCGCGCTCGCTTAGTTATGCTTCGGCCTTGCACCCGAGACCTATGCGCGATTTGTACGCGCCGTTAACCCCCTATTCCCAAGGATTTCTTGCTGTTGATGATATCCATACGCTCTACTGGGAGCAAAGTGGGAATCCTTCGGGCATTCCTGTTCTGGGGATTCATGGAGGACCAGGCGCAGGTACTTCAACTATTCACCGCCGATTTTTTGACCCGAACCATTACAGGATTATCTTGTTCGATCAACGCGGCGCGGGACGATCCTACCCACTTGGTTGCCTTCAAAACAATACACTGGGCCATCTGGTTGAAGACATTGAAAAGCTCCGCAACCATTTGAAAATCGACCGCTGGCATTTATTCGGCGGCTCTTGGGGAAGTACTCTGTCCCTCGCTTATGCAATTAAACATCCAGAAAACTGCATCAGTTTAATTTTGCGTAGTATATTTTTAATGGAGCAGCCCGAAATAGACTGGTTCATGGCAGGGATAAAATCCATATTTCCTGAAGCATGGGAGGGGTTTTCTTCAAACAATCCCGACCAATTGCTGGCCAATTACTATGACCGATTAACCAGCAGCAATGACCGCGAAGCTTTTGAGGCCGCCTTGCAATGGAACGCCTATGAAAGCACTTGTTCTTCGTTTTTTCCCACGCAAGAAACTATTTGTTCGGACGATCAACGTTACTTCGCTCTAGCAATGGCCAAGATAGAAGCCCATTATTTTCACTCGCAAGTCATTTCGCCCGAACAAAGTCTTTTGAAACAAATTGATAAAATAAGGGAAATTCCTGGGTCCATCATTCATGGCCGCTATGACATGATTTGCCCAATGATGAGTGCCCATCGCCTCCATACCGCATGGCCAGAGGCCGATTATGTGATTGTTCCCGATGCTGGACATTCTTTTCTTGATCCCACGCTTAGAACTCGTTTAATTGAAGCTACCGATAATGCCAAACCGCTTCGCTAACCACCGATAGGAGAGTAAACTATGCAATTCCAATCCTTGAAACATACCGATGTTTCCAACAAATATGTTCTGCTTCGCGCAGACCTGAATGTTCCGGCCAAGGATGGCAAAATTTCTGACACCACGCGCATTGACCGCTTGAAACCAACGATTGATTACCTTGCCAAGAACGGGGCAAAGACCATTATCCTCTCTCACTTTGGCCGCCCCAAAGGAGTCACTCCCGAATACTCGCTGAAATTCATGCTGCCCGCTTTAGAAAAAAGCTGGGGCGTTTCTGTTTCTTTTGCAAATGATTGTATTGGAGAGGCTGCCGCTTCGGCGCGGGCTTCTTTACAATCTGGGCAAATTCTTTTGCTTGAAAATGTTCGCTTTCACGAAGAGGAAGAAAAAAATGAAGCCTCATTCACGAAAGAACTCGCCAAACTAGGAGATATTTTCGTCAACGATGCGTTTTCTGCCGCTCACCGCGCCCATGCCTCAACCGAAGGTGTGGCTCACTACCTACCTTCTGTCGCTGGATTCTTGATGGAGGACGAACTGAACGCTCTGAGCAAAGCCCTTGAGTCCCCAACCCGTCCAGTCATGGCCATTGTCGGAGGAGCAAAGATATCAACTAAACTCAGCGTCCTTGAAAATCTTGTTCGAAAAGTTGATTTTCTGGTCCTTGGCGGAGGCATGGCCAATACCTTCCTTTACGCGAATGGTGTTGAGATTGGCAAATCGCTTTGTGAAAAAGATATGGCTACCGAAGCTCAAAAAATATCAAACATTGCTGCCGAAAATAACTGCGAAATTATTTTGCCCGTTGACTTGGTGACGGTGGAGACCCTTGCGGAGAATGCCCCCTCTCAAGTATCCCCCGTTGCAATTTTGCCGCTTGAAAAGAGTGCCGTAGATATTGGTCCCGCCACAGTTAAATTGCTCGCGGAGAAGCTGGCTTCGTGCAAAACTGTTTTGTGGAATGGCCCACTAGGTGTATTTGAAATAGCACCTTTCGATGAGGGAACAAACGCTGTTGCCAAAATTGTCAGCAACCTGACACAACAAGGCAAACTAGTCAGCGTTGCTGGAGGGGGCGACACTGTCTCTGCCCTTGAACACGCAGGGATAGCCGATCAACTCAGCTATATCTCAACTGCAGGAGGGGCCTTCTTGGAATGGATGGAGGGAAAAACTCTGCCAGGCGTTGCCGCTCTCTTGCACAGCAAAAAAGCCGCGTAACAACTCTTCTACATATCAACCATATAGGCCGGACGGCTCAACAGCCGTCTGGCAAGAGAGACGCTGATCCGGTCATAATAGGCAATCGCACGATTGATATCGCTCGGATCCACCAAGCCACCCAAATTGGCCACGCGGCGGGTCAACATAAACATCGCTGTGAAATCTTCGCGGCCAATTTGATAAGCCCGACACGCAATCGCCAAACCTTGGCCATTTTTTTGTTGGAGAACGGCAATCACAACAGGAACTGGTAGGTTACAAAAACGCGAAAACTGGGCAATGAATGAGGCAATCTGACCACGCTTCAAAGTCCGTACCATCAATAGCGCATTCAACTGGTCGCGCTCAAGAAACATATCCGCGGCGCGTAGCATAGCAGAACTCGGCTTGAAAAAACTTTCGGCCTCGCCCGTAAACTCGCCGATAACATCCTCAACGGTTTCAAGAACCTCGGCAGAAACAAAAGCAGGATTCTCCCGAATAATTTTTTTAATATCCTCGGCAACATAGCTGTAAAGCTTGCGTGCCAAATCAGGGGGAACGTCTCCGCGTGCCAAGAAAGGCCGCGCCAGATCATCATCTCCTAAAGCCAACTCTCCGATTACATTCGCAGCGCGACGAGTCAGTTTCACGTTATCATTTGAAACCAAAACTTTGGCAGTTGGGATATCACGCGTCTCGGCCAAAGCGTCCACGACATCTTCTCTCAGATCGTCCCGTGCTGCGATCTCTCGCCAATAGTCAGACGAACGGGACTGAATAATATAGAGAAGATCAAGATCGTTCAAAGCCCGACTGCGCCGCAGAATTGGAGCCGCCACACCAATTTCTTCATTGACCAAGTGAAGGGCAATGCGAAGAGGAACGTCCTCCATAATGGACATCCGCTCAGCCAACGCCATCTTCAAGTCCTGTTCAGACTGACGAATTAATGAGATCAGAATATCCGCGACCAGTTCCTTTTCCCGTGGTCGGCTACTCGCTGCTAAAAGCCCCGCCACTGTATTGCAAAGCTCAAGCCGCGCTTCGGGCGTGCGGTCCTCCGCCAACCTATAAAGAGTTCCAGAGTCACATAAATTAAGCAAAAGCGGATTCGCCACCGGAAGAGGTGGACAACCTGAGATAGACTCTTCTGCAACAATATCCAGATCCATAAACCCTACTGAAAACCCTACTGACCCTTTTTAATTCTCGCAGGACGAATCCGCGAGAAACAGCCTATTACAAGGCTTTCAATTAAATTCTTTCATGAATTCGTTACAAAAAGGTAAATAAGTAAAATGCAACTTAATTACGTTTCTTATAAATTAAGGAATAGCTACCCAACTCAAGAAACCCATTGTTAATGTTTTTATCCTATCCTATAGTCTAGGGTAACAGATCAGGGGAAATACATATTATGGAAGTACTATCACCAGTTGTTGGGCAATCCCAGAGCGTTGGAACGTCTCAGTCTCGCGTTGACCCCAATAACTCATCGTTCCGCCGTGATGAGGCTGTTAAGGAACGTCTTGACCTCCTCAAGAGTGCAGGTTCTAGCCTCGCCCGCTCTCAAAAAGCGGAGACATCTCTACAAAACCAGAACAATTCTTCCGGGCTGATTGCAAGCGGTCGCGACAGTCAAGGAAATGTGCGCGATTTCAGTTCAGGAAGGACTCAAGGGCGCGGATCGTTAGTTGATATTTCCGTCTAGGTACGGAAGCTTTCCACAAAAAAAGGCCCGTCATGCGGGCCTTTCGTTTTTTTAGTGCATCTCACTGAAACGCAACCTCATTGAAGCTGCGAAGTTTTCGGCTATGCAGCTTGTCCGAACCAATCTCGCGCAGCAGAGCCATTGCTAAAAGACCGACTTGTAAATGCTGCTCAACTCGCTGGCGATAGAAATTTTCAGCCATCCCGGGAAGCTTCAAAACACCGTGCAAAGGTTTGTCGGATACGCAAAGCAACGTTCCATAAGGAACACGAAAGCGGAACCCATTGGCTGCAATTGTTCCCGATTCCATATCAAGAGCAATAGCCCGACTTTGACTGAGCCGTGCGTTCTTGCGGATATTTGGGCGAAGCTCCCAGTTACGATCATCCACCGTTGCGACTGTGCCGGTGCGCATAACCTTCTTGAGATCATAGCCTTGTAATCCGGTTACATGACTAACAGCCTGCTCTAGAGCCAATTGAATTTCAGAAAGGGCGGGAATGGGAATGCTTGGGTGAAGATCACGGAACAACACATTGTCTTCGCGCAAATATCCGTGGGCAAGAACATAGTCACCCAGACTTTGCGAATTGCGCAGCCCTGCACAATGTCCCAGCATTAACCACGCGTGTGGGCGCAAAACAGCAATATGATCGGTAATGGTCTTGGCATTCGAAGGACCAATTCCGATATTGACCATGGTAATGCCCGACCCATCTGGCCGTTTGAGGTGATAAGCTGGCATCTGAGGCATCCGGCGCAGAGCTTCTCCAACTTCATCTTCGGGCGAACTCGCGATATTTTTGTTATAAGTCACACGGTTCCCGGGTTCCACAAAGGCGTGATATTGGGAACGATCCTGACTAAGTTCACTATTGCCCGATTTTGACATTATCATATGGGCAATTTTCACAAACTCATCAATGTAGAACTGGTAATTGGTGAAAATAACAAAATTCTGAAAGTGCGCCGAGTTAGTCGCCGTATAGTGGCGGAGACGAAGCAAAGACACGTCCACCCGAGGAGCCGTAAACAAAGAAAGCGGATGAGGATCTTTATCGGATGGATAGTAAGTGCCGTTGGCAATTTCATCATCCATGATCGACAAGTCAGGCAAATCAAAAATATCTGGCAAGGCCTGCATATGTTCGGCGGTCAAATCTCCTTCGAGATGAAAATCTTCCCCCAACATAAAGTGAATGGGTATGGGAGTATCACTCACCCCGATTTCTACTGGAACATTGTGATTCTTAATCAGTAAAGAAATCTGTTCGCGGTAATAATGTTCGAAAATATCGGGGCGCGTAAGCGTTGTTGAATAAACCCCGGGGCGAGAAACAAACCCATAAGAAAACCGGCTATCCACCCGACGAGCATTTTCAACCACAATCTTGATATAGGGATAACGGGCCGAAACTCGGCCGGGCAATATTTCGGGATTTTTTGAAAACTTCGAGAACCCTTCAAGCAAGGTCCGCCGGGACTCTTCATAAATTTTCTTGATTGCTCCAAAGGCCTCATCAGCATTGGTGTAGCTTTGAGCATGAAGCGGGGGAGATAGTTTCGACATAGGCAAATTCCTTCGCCTAAAACAATAAAACAAAAATGCTGCCACGTCTAGCGAGGGAAAAACAGACCTACGCCGAAAGACCAACCAAGGCTTGTGCGAAAGAATCTGGCTTGAACGGCTGCAAATCTTCGATATCTTCACCGACCCCCACAGCAAAAATAGGAAGGCCAAATTTATCTGCCAACGCAACCACCACGCCGCCTTTGGCCGACCCGTCTAGCTTGGTCACCACAAGTCCGGTGACTTTGACAATCTGATTAAAGGTTTCGACCTGAGAAATGGCATTCTGACCCGTTGTCGCATCCAGAACCAGCAAAACCTCATGAGGAATGTCTTCCCCATATTTTTGCAAAACCCGAATAATTTTCTCGAGTTCAGCCATAAGATTGGCTTTGTTATGAAGACGACCAGCCGTATCAATCATCAATATATCCATTCCGTCCTTCAAAGCTGCCTCATAAGATTCGAAAGCAACCGAAGCGGCATCGGCTCCAATGTCCCGCGCAATCAAAGGGCATTTGGTTCGGTCAGCCCAGATTTGCAATTGTTCAATCGCCGCTGCCCGAAACGTATCCCCTGCCGCGATCATGACTTTCTTGTGCTGCTTGAAATGGAGTTGATAGGCCAGCTTTCCAATTGTGGTGGTTTTCCCAACCCCATTGACTCCGCAGATAAGATAAGTCCGAGGCCCTTTTTCAGGTTTGGCAACATTCAGCGGCCTAATCGTTTTTGAAAGGATTTTGGTGATCTCCTCAACCAAAGCCTGCTGCACTTCGGCGAGAACATTCCCCTTATCGAATTTCCGTTCGCGCATCTTATTCACCAAAGCCGCCGCCGTTTTGGGGCCAAGATCCGCCTCAATCAACAGATCTTCAAGCTGCATCAAACTCGCCTCATCAGGCTTGCCTTTCGAGAAAATATCCCCAAGGCCAAGTCCAATCTTACCCGATGATTTCGACAACCCATCCGAAAGGCGAGAAAACCAACCGCCGCCAGATTCATGATGAACTTCGGTATCAACAGGGCGGGACGCAGGGGAAGGAATCTCCTCCAGCTCCTCAATAACCTCAGTCTCGGTTTCATTGAGTTCATGTTTAGCAAACTCAGGGTCTATCTGCGGATCAGCCTCCTGAACGGGCTCCAGATCCGGCTCGGAGGGATGATGAACAATCTTGTCCTCGGCAGCCTCACGGTCCTGCCGTTCTTGATTGTTCTTTTTGCGCCAAAAAAACATTTTTTCACCTTTTCCTACCTTCCTTCATACGCCCGCAAGGCCAGAAAAAAAAGAGAAACCTCAGAAAAATAAATTTTTGCTTTTTGGAACAAATTAGCCATATAATGACAAAAAAGAGGGTGATAGAAGTTATGAACGATCAAAACACGACATTTAATAATGCCGCGATGGGTTTCAGTGATAACTACCGCGAGGGTCGGGTTCGGTTTTTTGCCGCACGGCAAAAACTTGGTAATAAGAATCCGAACGATGAACTGCGCACCGCGCAGGCACGGGTTGGTGCTGTGAATCATAGAGCACGTGTTTTGAATCGCGCATAATAACCTCCCCTCCCCCGCCATCCCGTGGGTGCGTCCGTAGGACGCTCGCGCACACGGAATCCAGAACCTTGTGCAGCTTCGCTGCACACCTATAAAAAACTAACTACAGAGTCCGCAGAGCAAACAGAGAAAGATAAAAAAAACTCTGTTTGCCTCTGTTTATCTCTGTAGTTTAAGATTCTTTGATAGAGTTTAGCCTCCTCTCGCCAATCGTCACCCCCGCTTCAGGCGGGGGTCTGGCTTAATATGCCGGATCTCCGCCTTCGCGGAGATGACAACGGGGAGATTGCTAATTAGACCTTGCCCCTCAAGGTCTGCCCGTCTTTACCAATGATCTGTACTGCTGTGATTTTGCCAATCAGAGCTTCTTCGGTCAGATGTACCGGCGCAAAATGTTCGGTATGGCCCATTCCTTCTTTCTCGACCAAAACGCAGCGCGTTGTTCCTATTTGGGATTGCAGGAATTTTTCTACCTGCTTTTCTCCCAAATCTCGCAAGCGGGCGGCTCGCTCTTTCCTCACGGCTAGATCCACTTGGGGCATTTTGGCTGCGGGAGTTTGAGGACGGGACGAATACGGGAAGACATGAAGAAAAGTCAGGTTGCATTCTTCCACCAAGCGAAGCGTATTTTCAAACATCTCTTCCGTTTCGGTTGGAAAGCCCGCGATAAGGTCCGCACCAAAGACGATGTCGGGGCGAAGTCTTCTCGCTCTCTCACACATTTCAATGGCATCTTGGCGCAAGTGGCGACGTTTCATCCGTTTAAGGATCATGTCGTCTCCCGCCTGCAAGCTCAGGTGTAAATGCGGCATCAAACGGGGCTCGTTGGCAATCAAGCTCCATAAATCCTCATCCATTTCGACAGGATCAAGGGACGAGAGCCGCATTCTCGGAAGATCAGGAACAGCTTCAAAGATTTTGGTCATCATATAACCAAGGCATGGCTCACCGACCAAATCCTTGCCATAGGACGTTATATCCACGCCCGAGAGAACGACTTCTTGATAGCCGCTTTCAACCAATCGCCCAATCTGAGCGCAAATTTCCTCAATCCCGACCGAACGCGAGTTTCCCCGCCCATAAGGAATAATGCAAAACGTACAGCGATGATCGCACCCGTTTTGAACTTGAACAAAGGCGCGGGTATGACCTTCAAATCCTTCGAGCAAGTGTCCAGCGGTTTCCTTGACCGACATAATATCGTTAACCGCCATCTTAACTGGGGCTTTGACCCCCCATGTTTCGGCCTTGAGTTTCAAATCATTGCCAATCACGCGGTCCACTTCAGGAATCGCCGCATAGACTTCGGGGCTGATCTGGGCCGCGCAGCCCGTCACAATAATCTTGGCTTCTGGATTTTCACGCTTAGCCCGCCGAATGGCCTGCCTCGCTTGACGCTCCGCTTCCGCTGTGACGGCGCAAGTGTTGACAATAATAGCCCCTTCCATCCCCGCATTGCGCGCATGAGTTTTTATGACTTCGCTCTCATAAACATTGAGGCGACAGCCAAAAGTTAATACCTGCGGATCATTTTTTTCGATTTTTTCGGTCATTTCCCCGCTTTCATGCCAGATTTTTCTAGAAAATACAAATAGCCCATGATAAATACGGAAATTATTAGAAAGGGATATTTTGATGGGTTTACGTGATTTTTGGAAACGTTCAGGCAACAATGGCCCGAAAAATGCCACTCCGCTGCAAATCCCTTACATTGACTTGCAAAGAGCTTTTCAGTTATTCGTACCCCAATTGTATTACCTCACGGAAAACCCAGACCAAAGCAATATAGGACGGGCTATTCCAGAAAACTCTCTCCGCCTGAGCGCACCAAGTTATTTTGCATCAAAAAAAGTTGATATTGCTAGAATCGGGGCTTTTACCAACCTCTTCGGAGGAAGCGTTTTTTTTGGCGAAGGTACAACTACAAGCGAAGCAGGAGAAAAAAAGGAATTTTTATATATTCTCCTCTGCACCCTATCACACAATGCGGAAAAAAATGCCCTTGATATAACTGGACATTTCCTATTTCTCGGCGAATTTTTCTCTGACAGAACCAATTCACTCGCTGTTGTTCCTCAACTTATAGCGTATAAACCTCCTGAAACTAAAAGAACAATTATCAACCCTTCCGATGAGGCTGGAGTTTCGAAAGCCTTAAGCATCGCCAATCAAATCTTTCTATCTACCCTTCGGCACGCTCCTGTGGATCAAGCCTGCTTCTCACTACAAGAAGGCGAT
>CAYZAR010000026.1:0-12432 GCA_964476455.1 uncultured Micavibrio sp. | reverse complement strand
GGGTTAACCGGATCTATCGGGATGGGGAAATCTGTTGCGGCTGGAATCTTTCGAAGACTGGGGGTCGCTGTTCACGATTCTGATGCTGCTGTTCACGCCCTGCTAGCCCCGAATGGAAAGGCTTTCGAGCGGGTGGCTCTGACTTTTCCTGAATGTTGGAATGCTAAAACCCATCAAATTGACCGTAGGAAATTAGGGCAGATTGTTTTTTCAAACCCTCAGAAAAAAGAAAAGTTAGAGGCTATTCTGCATCCGCTTGTCGGGCATTCTCAAATTGAATTTGTACGCAAGGCCAGACGCATGGGCTTAAAACGTTTGGTGCTTGATATTCCTCTCTTGTTCGAAACCAGCGCTGAGCGAAACTTTTGCTCAGTTGCCTGTGTTACAGCCCCGTTTCTTGTTCAAAAAATTCGTGTATTACAACGATCTGGTATGACGCTGCAGAAATTTTATACTATCCTTGGTCTGCAAATCTCAGATACAGAAAAACGGCGACGGGCCGATCAGGTTATCCAAACCGGACTTGGGTACGCCCACACATTGAGGTCCTTAAAAAAATATTTACGAACACTGGAGAAGAAAAATGCGTGAAGTTGTCCTAGATACCGAAACCACTGGCATGGACCCAGACGAGGGACATAAAATCATAGAGATTGGCTGCGTTGAACTTCTCAACCATGTTCCCACGGGCAGAACTTGGCAAACTTATATCAATCCAGAAAGAGAGGTTGAGGCCGGAGCCGCTGCCGTTCATGGAATCAAAACCGAATTCCTGAAAGACAAGCCTACCTTTGGCGAAATTGTTGGAAATTTAATGGACTTCATTGCTGATGGAAAACTGGTTATTCACAATGCAGAATTCGATGTTAAATTCCTAAACGCTGAACTTAAACCCTACGGGTTTCCGCTTATAAAATTGAATGATGTCACCGACACATTGCTACTGGCACGGAAAAAATACCCGGGACAACCCGCTAATCTGGATGCTCTTTGCCGCCGTTTCGGCGTTGACCTTTCCGATCGATCTCTTCACGGAGCCCTGCTCGACTCACAATTGCTAGCGCAAGTGTATCTGGAATTGATGGGAGGACGCCAGCATGGGCTCGGACTTGGTAGCGAAGAAACAGGAGAGAAAAATAAACAAGATTCTGTGAGTACACCAAAGAAGGATCGTCCTTACCGAGATCCCCGTCTATTCCCTGTTTCTCCTGAAGAAAAGGCCGTCCACCAGAAGATGTTGGACGACCTTAAAGACCATCTATGGGAGACCTCGGTCTAATCGCTGGTTCTAATTTGATTTTTGTGAATCATCCTTCGCTGCAAAGCGCGAGATGTACATAGAGTGGAAATCGACTGGTCCAAGCATCAGAGGAGAAAAACCCCCATCCTGAGTAAGATCAGCAAGAATCTTTCTGGCATAAGGAAAAGCAAGTTTAGGAACCTCAACCAGAAGCACCGGATGATGATGCTCTTCAGGAACATTGGGCAAAGAAACACAAACGGCATACAAAACCTCTGCCACATAGACAGTTTGTTCTTTGCGCTCAGCTCGTGCCGCAATGCGCAAAACAACTTCATATAACGACTTGATTTTATCGTCTTCAAGTGCACGCGCATCCAGTGTGATGTTGACATCCATACGGGGGGTTTCAAGTCCAGCCCGTAGAGAATGCGGAGCATGAGGATTCTCGAAAGATATATCCTTGACATACTGGGCGTGGACCATCAAAGGCAGGTTTGGGGCTTGAACCACAACTTTTTCTGTGCCTTCGGACGAAAGGGATTCTGAATCTGTCATAATATTACCTATGGTTAAATCTAAAGCGTAAAACGAATTAGCAGAAACAGGGCAACATAACAAGTCGGGAAGAATATCCCTTCTGCTTGTATATCTGCCCAAATAGGCTGTATATTGCACAATCGGTGTTGCTTTTATAGGGGGTTCTCCTGTGCCTGTTGATCTTCTCCTTTACGTTATCATTGCCGCAGTTCTTGTTTTTTGGCTCAGAAATACACTGGGAACACGCCACGGAAGCGAACGCGAACGACCCAATCCTTTGGAAGGAATAGGGCAGCCACGGCTTGAGACCCGCGGGAAAATTTTAGACGTAACGGACGGAGTCTATCCCGATCGTGACATGGTTGATGATATGCTGCACGGAATAGATTGTCAGGACAAAGATGCTGAACAAGGAATTCTAGACCTCATTCGTACGGACCGCGGTTTTGATCCCCATACTTTTGTAGAAGGAGCACGCGAGGCTTTCCCCATTATTATAGAAGCCTTTGCAAAAGGAGATTTGCGGACCCTTAAGGATCTCCTTTCTCCTGGTGTGTACACTGCTTTTGAACAAGCTATTGAGGACCGACAAGTCAAAGGTCATACAGTAAAAACCGAGATTCACGCCGTTCGGAAAACCCAGATTATTGATGTTCGTCTGATGGAGCGTATGGCTTATATTAAGATTCGCTTCATCGCCGATGAAACTTCGGTCACGCGGGATCGGGATGGTAGTATTCTGTCTGGGAATCCTGACCGAATCACAGAAATGAACGATGTCTGGACTTTTGGCCGCGACTTGCGGAGCAAAGATCCAACATGGTTTTTGTATGAAACATCCGACGATGTACCAGAATATGCCAAAACATATATTCCTGATGCGAAGTAAGCGATGAAACTTTCTCTCTTTTTGGCTTCGGCTACGGTGTTGTTTATGATTTCTGGCTGTGCCGAATGGGGAGGAATTGAAACGACCCCCCCGTCTAAAAAAGAGGTATTGGAATTCAAAGTTGCTTCTTTTTCGAACCTTCCCGGGTGGGAGTTTGATGCGCACGATGCAGGGCTTCTTGCTTTTTCCCGCTCCTGTACCCGAATTCTCAAACAATCCGCCGATAAGTCCTTTGGCCCAGATCCTTGGGCGGGGAAGTACAGCGATTGGCAAAAAGTCTGCCAAGCCTTGCCTCCGGTTGAAACAACCTCGCCTGCTCAGGCCCGCCGTTATTTTGAAACGTGGTTTACGCCTGTTGCCGCTTTGGCAGATGGCAAGCCTGAAGGTCTCTTTACTGGTTATTATGAAGCGTCTCTCAGGGGATCCTTAAATCAAGAAGGGCCTTATCAAATTCCGCTTCTGGCACGGCCTGCCGATTTGGTCATGGTTAACTTGGGAGAGTTTCGTCCTGAACTGCGCGGCCAACGCATTGCTGGACGAGTTACGGATGGTTATCTCAAACCTTACGAAGATCGTGCTGCTATTGAAAACGGAAAACTTCCCGCCGATATGGAGGTTCCTTTGCTATGGACGGATAGCGCTGTTGGGGCGTTCTTCCTTCAGGTTCAAGGGTCTGGTGTCGTAACAATGACCGATGGCAGCGAAAGACGAGTAGGGTTTGATGGTCAAAACGGCCATGTTTATTCCGCCATTGGAAAAGAACTGATTAAGCGGGGAGCTCTGACCAAAGACAACGTGTCGATGCAAACTATTCGTGCGTGGCTAGTCGCGCATCCTCAAGATGCCATCGGTATCATGCAAACCAACAAATCCTACGTTTTTTTCCGTTTCACTGATTCCGATGTGGAGAAGAACGGCGGGCCGATTGGAGGAGAAGGACTGCCTCTTACACCAGAACGGTCTTTAGCCGTTGATAGGTCTTTGATTCCTTATGGCCTTCCTCTTTTCCTCGCTGCAAATAACCCTAACCCAGCTCTTCCTCCCATTCAAAAAGTTATGGTTGCCCAAGACACCGGCGGGGCCATTCAAGGCCCTGTTCGAGGTGACGTGTTCTGGGGGCATGGGACCGCAGCAGAAGAAAACGCAGGTCCCATGAAGTCTGCGGGACGGTACTGGTTCTTACTGCCTAAGAACCTTGCCGACCGCCTTCCCCGCTAGGACCTTTCTGGGGAAGATGTTTTAATTAAGGAGCAAGATCGTATTCAGGTAGATCTGGCTCTTTCTTCTCTTCTTTCTTAACAACTGGAGCAGAGGGAGTTTGGTCAACGGAGTCTTCTTCCTCTCCGGCAGCAGGTTCAATCTGATTCGGGTCGAAAGGAACCGTTTCCTCTTGTGCCAAGGCTGGAGAAGGTGAATCAGGAGTTTCTCCACCAAGAGCCGCCGGTGCTTTGCCAGAGAAACGAGCAGAGCCAAACCCACCGTCATCTCGCGCCAAAGCTGGAAGAGAAATTCCGCAAACGATCAAAGCTAACAGTACAAAACGAAGCATCTGAATTACCCCCTGATTAAAACGTATCCTGAATAGTGCGACCCCAATTTTCAAAGTCCTTGCCTACCCCATTCGCCGTGTTTCCACAAGCAGAGAGGGAAAGAACCGCAGCCATCAACGAAAACAATATGACAAATTTTCTCTTCATCGTCAAACTTTCTTTTTCAAAAAGGATGTGCATCCTAATCTATACTGGAGAAACCGTTTCGGGAAGCCCTTCGGGAAGTCTTTTTTGTACAGATGGTGCGACCAGCAGGGTAAGAGTCAACACAAAAAGTTGCAGGCTGATAAGCCAGCTTGCCCAGAGGGACCATGACACCATCAAAAACACCACCGTCCCACAAAAAACTGTGAAAGGGAGAATTTGTTGGTCTATGAGACGGGCCTGCAGCCTTCGATAGATGAATAAAAGGGCGGAAAGGGCCAGCATAATACCAAAACCGCCAAACTCAATCCACAGCTGAAGACCGATGTTATGCGGGTGCATAATGGTTGAAGATGGAAAGTATTTTTTGGCACTGACAAAATCGGTAATCGACCTCGTGCAGTCCATACCAAAACCGTAGAACGGATTCTCTTGAATCCGCTGTGAAACGAACGTGTAAACTTCAAGGCGTTCGCTGGAAGAAGCAGCGCGAACTAACCACGCTCCATTTCTAAATTCCTCCCCCAAATGGTTGTATAAAAAGAGAGCCAACCACGGTAAGGCAATCAGAATGAGAGCAATCGCGGCAAAGGTCAAAACGGGGGTAAGGCGCGGAAAAAATCTAAATCCAACCCATGCCCCACCCATGACGAGGCTAGCCATCTGGGCCGCTTGTGATTGAGTCGTCAACAAGGCAATCAAGGTCATCCCAACCAGTATGGTTAGAACATAATATTTCTTTTGTTCTAACAAAAAGGAGATCAGGTAAGGTAGTGGCAGAATAAGGACCGCCATAAATTTGTTAAGAATAGAGGTTGAAATGGCTTTGTCTGCTGGAATTTCCGAAAACCAGCGGTACAAAGGGAAATCGAACACCAGCTCAATTGCAAGCCCTGTGGCTAGAGCGGCATAAATCATAGGGGCATAACGTGCAAATGCATCTCTGAGAGAATCAGGGCGCACGGAAAGCACCGAGAAAAGCCATATAGCCGGAACCATCAACCCGCCAATTTTTAAGGCTCGCTCAAAGCTTTCAGCAGGAGTGATGGACCAAAACCAACTGGCCATACCAAGGAGAGCAGGCGCAAGGAGAAAAAAAGCCAAGGACCAGTCTACAGGCGGCCATTGGCGGAACGTAAGACGGTATCCCACTCCAAAACTCAAGCTCAGGAGGGGAAGACTTGCTGAGAGGGTCAGCGGATTGATTGCTGAAGCAAGTGCCGTTAGCAGCAAGAGAAAAGAGGCCCATGCCCAAAAGCGTGAAGGAGAAAGAGAAAAGAAAAGACGCATGGCCCATCCTAAAACGGAAGAAAGTTGGTCAGGGGAAACCGTATCACGTTGTTTTTATAAAAGGCTAGACAGGTTATAATTTTCGTAACTACATCCGCCATTGCTCCCTCTATCGCGGTTTGGAAAAGTCCGATAGAACGTCACCATGGTTTCAAATTCGGATGATCTGTTTCTGGTCGATGGCTCGGGGTTTATTTTTCGAGCCTATCATGCGTTGCCTCCCCTGACGCGCAGCGATGGAACACCTGTCGGGGCCGTTATGGGTTTTTGCAATATGTTGCTAAAACTTCTTCTCGATCATCCTAACGCCAAAATCGCTGTGGTCTTTGATACATCACGTCAAACTTTTCGAAATGAGATTTATCCAGCCTATAAGGCGAACCGCCCCCCTCCGCCTGAAGATCTTATCCCCCAGTTTGCCTTGATTCGCGAAGCCACTAAGGCTTATGGGCTTCCCTCTTTGGAACTTGATGGGTTTGAAGCAGATGACTTAATTGCCACTTACGCAAGATTGGGTGTTGAATCCGGTATCGGTGTTACGATTGTGTCTTCTGATAAAGATTTGATGCAGTTGGTTCGGGATGGAGTCCGCTTGATGGACCCTATCAAGCAAACCATCGTTGGTCCAACCGAGGTCATGGAAAAATTCGGGGTTCCTCCAGATAAGGTTATTGATGTGCAGTCCTTGGCTGGAGATTCCATTGACAATGTTCCCGGGGTCCCGGGAATTGGCGTTAAGACCGCAGCACAACTTATTACTGAATACGGAAGTCTCGAAGAACTCTTGAACCGAACGGCGGACATAAAGCAACCTAAGCGGCGCGAATCTCTCGAACAAAACGCCGAAGCAGCGCGTATGTCAAAAAAGCTGGTAACACTTAGCGATCAAGTTCCAGTTCCCCAAGCCATTGAATCCCTTGTTCCGGAACACCCTTTCTCACAAAGATTGGTCGATTTTCTAGAGGCGCAGGGGTTCAAGTCTTTGGCAGCACGTATGGCCCAGAAATCTTTGACCTCCACCCCTTCTCTTATTGCTTCTGCTCCTGCATCAACTCCAGAGGTTCCTCTTCAAACAGAATACACTCTGATTACATCGCCCGCCTTACTCAAGGACTGGATCAAAGATGCCGAAGAAACTGGTTTACTGGCGATTGATACTGAAACAACAGGGCTTACTCCAGCTCGCGCAAAGCTGGTTGGTATTTCTCTTGCCACACGGGCAAACCGCGCTTGTTATATTCCCGTTGGCCATGATGGTGGAGGGGACTTGCTTGGACTTTCTCAGACTTCTCTTGTTCAACCGAGTCTCTCCGAGATTTTGGATATTTTACAACCACTTTTAAGAGATCCAAGCCTTCTCAAAGTCGGCCACAATATTAAATTTGACCTACAAATGTTGATGCCGTATGGCGTACATATCTGTCCGCTTGATGATACAATGTTGATGTCCTATGTTCTGGATGGAACATCCCACGGTCACGGCCTTGACGAGCTAGCCTTGGCTCTTTGCGGCCATAAAATGATTTCCTATGACGAGGTTACTGGAACTGGAAAGGGTCGTATTTCTTTCGCAGCCGTTCCTTTGAACAAGGCTTGCGATTACGCTGCTGAAGATGCAGATTTTACGCTACAGCTTTATCATCATTTGAAACCGCGCCTTGCACCAGAAAAAATGACAGCGGTTTACGAGGACATAGAGCGTCCTCTGGCTGAGATTATTGCTCGGATGGAATTCGTCGGTATCAAAGTTGATCCTCTTGTCTTGCGATCTTTAAGTCAGATATTCGGTGTTAAAATTGTGGCTCTGGAAAGTGAGATTCACAAACTGGCTGGACACACGTTTAATGTGGGTTCGCCCAAGCAGCTTGGAACTGTGTTATTTGACGAGATGGGGCTAAGCGGAGGAACAAAAACCAAAACGGGAGAATGGTCCACTTCTGCCGAGGTTCTTGAAGATCTTGCGGTTCAAGGCCACAGCTTTGTTGAAAAAATTTTGGAATGGCGACATCTCTCGAAACTCAAATCCACCTATACCGAAGCATTGCAAGAAGCTATCAATCCCGCAACAGGCCGTGTCCACACCTCGTTCTCAATGGCCTTGACCAATACAGGCAGATTGTCTTCTTCTGACCCGAACTTGCAAAATATACCCATTCGCACCGAAGAG
Organism: uncultured Micavibrio sp.; assembly: GCA_964476455.1. Taxonomy (GTDB): domain Bacteria; phylum Pseudomonadota; class Alphaproteobacteria; order Micavibrionales; family Micavibrionaceae; genus UBA1573. Next base: position 4,612 of record CAYZAR010000026.1, on the reverse strand, counting down.
GGGCGTTTGATCCGCGCCGCTTTCGTTGCGGAAGAGGGGAATCTTTTGATCTCTGCTGACTACAGCCAGATTGAGCTGCGCCTTGTTGCGGAAATGGCCGGCATTGAAGTTCTTAAACAAGCCTTTCGAAGCGGAGAGGATATTCACGCCTTAACAGCCTCTCAAGTTTTTGGCATCCCTCTTGACCAGATGACTCCCGATATTCGCCGCAAGGCTAAAGCCATCAACTTTGGAATTATCTATGGCATCAGTGGGTTTGGCCTTGCCAAACAGCTTGATTGTTCTCCATCTGAAGCTTCCGCTTATATCAAGCAATACCTTGGACGGTTTCCTGAACTGAGTGCCTTTATGGACCGCACCAAGGCTGAAGCGCGAGACAATGGATTTGTTCGAACCCTTTATGGTCGCAAATGTATGATTGCTGGCATTCATGATAAAAATGCCGCACGGCGCAATTTCGCTGAACGGCAAGCCATCAATGCACCCTTACAAGGGACGGCAGCTGACCTGATTAAGATGGCTATGGTGCGCGTGAGCAAAATGATTGAGGAAGAAAACCTTCCTGTGCGTCTTTTGCTACAAGTTCATGATGAACTGGTTCTAGAAGGGCCAGAGAATGAAGCCGAAAGGCTTGCGGGGAGGATTAAAGCGGCTATGGAGTCTGTAGCTAGATTTAGTATTCCATTGGTGGCAGAAGCCAAATGCGGCAAAAATTGGTCACAGGCCCATTAAAACTTAATCTCGCCGGCTGCAATAATGCCAACCTTACGGTTTTGAACCAAGATTGCGGCTCCCTCTGAAGAGGGGTCTGGATTCAGCGGAAAATTAAAGGTTTTGGCCTTCCCATCCCATTCTTCCAACTTGACCACAGAAGAGGCCATATGGGTGTAATGGGTGGTAACACCTTGGCTATCTCCGTCTTTAATGATTTTTGCAGTTGGTTTTTTGTATTCAATCAGAATGATGTTGGCATCTTTACTGAACCCTCTAACGTGTCCCATCTCGGTTTCAGGCAAGTCGAAACTGTAGGTTCCCTTTCCCATTTTTTTAATATTCAGATGAACAGGTGGAGTTTTTGCTTCTTTGCGGAGAGCTTCCAAGACCTTGGTGTAAGAATAGGCCACCACTGGTTCGCGTCCGTTAATAATCATGAGGGGTGTAAAAGTTGAAGTTGGAATAGACGCGGCGTAGCCATAGTGACGCTGGGTGCAAGTTTTAAGACCAATGGGTTCAACTTTGACATCTAGATGATCTACCGGACAACTCACCGCAATAATCGGGGCTTTTTTGACAAGATCACCAAAGAAACTATCCGCAACCGGACAAAAGATACAAGCCGGTGTCGTAAACATTTCAACAACCAAAGGGGTCGGCCCCAACTCCTTGTTCAGATCCAAATGACCATAAGGATAGGCGTAGCCAATAAACGTCGCAGCGGCAGCGGCACTGCCTATAAAACAAGTAGCAAACAAGCCAAGAAAGAAATTTTTCATATCGCTCATGGAAATAGGATCACAAATCAAGAAGAACAACTTTAGAGCATTTCCTCCCCAAAGTCATGCGGTGGCTTAAAATCTTCTCACATCCGCCACCTCTTTAACGTTATGTAATATACAAATGGGGAACCTAGGGACTGGCAATTATCTTCTTGCTTTTAGGGCCTTAGCTTGTGTATAACCCACCATTCCTGATTGTGACCCGTCTGGCTTGTATATCGGCTGCCTCGGCGGGTTTTTGCTAACTCTCTAACCTAGGAGACAAAAATGCCGAAGATGAAAACTAAAAGTGCCGCAAAAAAGCGGTTCACGATCACCGGCTCTGGTCGCGTGAAATGCAAACAGGCCAATATGCGCCATATGCAGATGAACAAACCAAAATCCATGAAACGTAAAGCTCGTGCTTCTGCGATCCTTTCGCCATCGGATGCACGGATTATTCTTTGCAATTTCCTTCCTTACAGCCGTGTTCGCAAGCATGCTCGGGTTAGCTCGACACCTGCTGCGGCCAATGACGCGTAACAAAAAGAAAAGGAGATAGAAAGATGTCCCGTTCCAAAAAAGGTTCCCCTCGCGCCCATGCGCGTCACGTTAAAATTCTGAAACTGGCCAAAGGCTATCGTGGTCGTTCCAAGAACTGTTACCGGATTGCTCTTGAGCGCGTTGAAAAAGCCCTGCAATACGCTTACCGCGACCGCCGCAATAAGAAACGTGATTTTCGTGGCTTGTGGATTCAACGGATCAATGCGGCTTCCCGCCAACATGGCCTACCGTATTCTCGCTTCATGAATGGCTTAATTAAAGCAGGAATCCAAGTTGACCGTAAAGTTCTGGCAGAATTGGCTGTGAATGATGCGGCAGCCTTTAAGGCAATTTTTGACCAAGCTCAGAAAGCCCTTGCTGCTTAAATACAGCGCGCTTTCAATAAATTCTCAAAGGCAGCCTTGCGGGGCTGCTTTTTTTATGCGCAATTTATAATCGTCAACCTGACGAAACCGGAAGAAAGCTCATGTTTGTTATTTTACTGACCTATCTTAGACCTCTTGAAGACGTGGAACGATTCGTTGTTCCCCACCGCGCTTATCTTGATGAGTTATATCAAAAAAATGTTTTGCTTGCCTCTGGTCCCCAAATTCCTCGGACGGGTGGCGTTCTGATTGCGAGAGGGGGACAAAGTAAAGACGAGCTTCACATTTTGCTGAGTCAGGATCCTTTCTCAATCGAGGGCATTGCCAAATATGAAGTCATTGAATTTGATCCCATCAAACACCACCCTGCTCTGAAAGAACTTTTATAATGCGTTATAAACTTGCTGTTTTTGACTGGAACGGAACATTGATTGATGATGCTGAGGCCTGCTTAATCGCCACCAATGCGTCCCTAGCAAAGGCTGGGAAGCCGCCCATTACCCTAGAGAGATCCCGCGAGACGCTTGATTTTCCTATTATCCACCACTACACCCGCAATGGTGTTGAGGTTGACGATTACCTCGCTAATTTTCAAGAGTATGGTTTGGCTTATTTTGATACCTACAAAGAGGCCTCTAAGACTTCTCCCTTGCGGCGCGGGGCAACCGATTTGCTGTCTTGGCTTCAAGACCAAGGGGTTATCCTGATGATTCTCAGCAATTATACTCAGTACGAGTTAGAGGCTCAGATCTCCGAACGGCACGTTTTCCAGTATTTTAAGCATATCAACGGAAATGTCGATTTTAACAAACAAGAACACACCCGCACCACAAAATCTGGACGGTTGAAAGAAATCATGGACGAGTTTGGTTACAGGCCTGAAGAAGCCTTCATCGTTGGAGATTCCATGGAGGAGCCGGAAGTGGCGAAGGAACTGGGCCTAACGTGTTTCTCGGTAACATGGGGAAGCGTTTCCGCCGAAAGACTGCGCAAGAGCCCAACCCACCATGTTGTAGATGAACTTGCAGAAATCAAAGAAATTCTGCAAAGATAAAGCAGACAAAGAGGAAAAAATGGATACATCTGCTCTCAAAAAAGAATTGGCCCTGATGATTGAAACAGCCCCTGATATGGCTGCCCTTGAAAATGTCAGGGTGAATGCGCTTGGTAAAAAAGGCCGCATTACCGATCTGATGAAAACCTTGGGATCAATGTCTCCTGATGATCGCAAAGAAGCCGGCAGCCAACTCAACCTTCTGAAAGACGAAATTTCGGAGTTAATTGAAGCACAGGCTGTTGCTCTTAAACAGCAGGAGCTGGATGCCCGTATGGCTGGAGAGTGTGTGGATATATCCCTCTCTCCACGCCCCGAACGGAGAGGAAGTCTTCATCCAATTTCTCAAGGCATGGACGAGTTGGTTTCGATCTTTGCCGATATGGGTTTTACCGTGGCCGAGGGACCGGATATTGAGGATGACTTTCACAATTTTACCGCGCTAAATTTTCCTATTGGCCATCCGGCGCGAGAAATGCACGACACGTTTTATCTTCCCGATGACGAAAGCAAAGAGGGAGAAGCTCGACGGAAATTGCTGCGAACCCATACCTCAACGGTTCAAATTCGACATATGTTGAAAAACAAACCACCCATTAAAATCATCTGCATGGGGAGAGTGTACCGCTCCGACTACGACATGACTCACACACCCGTTTTTCATCAAATGGAGGGGCTGGTCATTGATAAATCAACCCATATGGGCCACCTGAAGGGGTGCCTGATGGATTTTGTACGAAGCTATTTCGAGGTAGATGATTTGCCCGTTCGTTTCCGCCCCAGCTTCTTTCCATTCACGGAACCCAGCGCGGAAATGGACATTGGTTGCTCGCGCAAAGACGGTGGTCTTAAAATCGGTGCAGGAGATTCATGGTTGGAAATTCTGGGCTGCGGTATGGTTCATCCGAATGTTATCCGCAATTGCGGTCTTGATCCCGATGAGTACCAAGGGTTTGCCTTTGGCATGGGGCTTGAAAGAATTTTGATGCTCAAATACGGTATTCCAGACTTGCGGACTTTCTTCGAGGCCGATACGCGCTGGCTGTCCCATTACGGATTTGATCCGCTTAACCGCCCCAATCAAGCCACCAAGTCGAACTAGGTGTTCAGTCCCACATTGTGATGGATAGGGTTAATTCTGAACTTTTCTGGCT
>CAYZAR010000025.1:1484-12499 GCA_964476455.1 uncultured Micavibrio sp. | reverse complement strand
CTTCCTATAAGCCTTGGAATTACTCGTTTTTCGCATTTGGGGATAGAATGGGCCTGACGCAATCCTCTGATGTGATAATGTATATTATGAATAATAAAACAGGAATCCTGAATAGGGGTGAGATGCATAAAAAATAATTGTCAGTTGATGAGGATTGATCCGGATTCAATGCTATAGGACACTCACCAAGAAACTTCTGTTCTGGTCAGTTGAACGCGGCCAATGCGTTTGCCGTCTAGCTCCAAAATGACAATTTCCCAATCTTTCCATTTCAATCGTTCGTTTAGAACCGGAATACGGGCGAATTCGTGCAAGATAAATCCAGCAAAAGTTGCAAAATTTCCCTCAGGTTCGTAATCTAGTCCGGTTTTATCGCAGACCTCGTAAATAGAGGCTTTGCCATCAATAATAAAACTGCCGTCTTCCTGCTTTTCAATTTCCATTTCGACTTTGACGTCGTTGCTCTCTGGGAATTCTCCGGCAATTGCTTCTAGCAAGTCATGGTGTGTCACAACCCCCATAACCACGCCGAATTCATCAAGCACCACAACCATATCCGCCCGTGCGTTTTTTATGGTTTCAAGAGCCTTCAAGATGCTGGTGTTTTCGTGAATAAACAGCGGTTCTTTCATGATTTTTGAAATGGCAGGCATTCGGTTTTCACGAATTAGGAACGGCAGAAAATCTTCACGGTTTATAACGCCTAATGCGGAGTCAATGTCATCTTTTCCAACCAGAAGCTGAGAACGGGATGTTTCCACAATCTGGTTGCGGATTCCTTCGTCATTCTCGCCAATATCCACCCACTCAATGTCTGTTCGAGGAGTCATGATGGTGCTGATAGGGCGTTCAGTTAGGTTCAAAACTCCCTTCAGCAAGTCTTTTTCAAAGGGACTGAGCAAATCTTCATGAGAGGCTTGTTGCAACAAAACTCCCAGTTCATGGCTGTCTTGAGTCGCATCATCTACGTCTCGGGCCCCAAGAACGCGCAGAACGGCGTCGGCTGTCCGTTGGCGCATATCCGAAGGTTCGGAAACCCGCTTTTTGAGCTTAATCTGAGCAAACTGGTTGAAAAACTCAACGGTAACAGAAAAGCCAATAGCGGCATAAAGATAACCCTTGGGAATATGAATCCCAAAACCTTCTGCCATCAAACTAAAGCCAACCATCAACAAAAAGCCCAGACACAGCATAACGATGGTTGGGTGTTGATTGACAAAGCGAATTAACGGCACACTGACAGCAATCATCAAGAAAATGGCAGATGCAACGGCAATCCACATAACAGGAAGGTGTTCGGTCATACCCACGGCGGTAATGACGGCGTCCAGAGAGAAAACTGCGTCCAGTACAACAATTTGGGCAACCACCATCCAGAAATTGGCTTTGAGAGAGGCCTTGCCTTCTGAATGGCTTTTTCCTTCTAGTCGTCCGTGAATTTCTCCTGTTGCCTTATAAAGCAGGAAGACTCCTCCAAAAAGCATGAGCAGTTCACGCCCAGAAAAGGTAATTCCAAATAACTCAACGATAGGATCATTCAAAGTCGCAAGATGCGAAACGAACCCAAGAAGAACAAAGCGAATGCCAAGGGCCAATAACAGGCCTACTTTGCACGCTAGATTGCGTTGTTGGGGGGGGAGTCTCTGGGCCAGAATTGCAATGAAAACCAGATTGTCAAGGCCGAGAACCAACTCCAACAGGATCAGGGCAAACAAGCCAACCCAAACTGTTGGATCAAATAACCATTCCATTTTTTATAATTATCTTTTCCCAAGTTGTAGTAAAAGTGTCCCGATTGTAGCCAACAGAAGAAGGCTTATAAAGCGGAATCTCTGAATAATAGGCTGGAATCCCCATAGGAGTAAAAGCGATACCTCGTTTTAATGGCATGGGCATAGGCTTCTTTCATTGCTTTTAGACCTGCAAAGGCTGAAACCAGCATGAAAAGCGTTGATTTGGGCAAGTGAAAATTGGTCATGAGAATGTCTACGGTCCTGAATCTATACCCGGGTGTAATAAAAATACGGGTCTCTCCCTGAAAAGGTTGAACAAGTCCCTCGGGAGAGGATGCGGATTCCAAAAGTCGCAAAACCGTTGTCCCGACTGCGATAATGCGTCCCCCTTGCCTCCGTGTTTCGTTGATGAGGTCGGCCACCAGCGGAGAAATTTCTCCCCATTCGGCGTGCATTTTGTGGTCTTTTGTATCTTCTGCTTTAACAGGCAAAAAAGTTCCTGCACCAACATGGAGGGTCAGTGTGGCAGAACGAACCCCTCTTTTTGATAGAGCCAACAATAAATTTTCCGTGAAGTGCAACGATGCGGTTGGCGCAGCCACTGCCCCATCACAAGAGGCAAAAATTGTTTGATAGTCGGAGGAATCTTTCTCATCCACATCGCGTTTGGATGCTATGTAAGGGGGCAGGGGCATTGTTCCAACGTTCTCCAGCTTCCTTTCAAGCTCCCCTGCCTTGACATCAAACCGCAGGAGGATTTCTCCCCCCTCCCCTTTTTCGGTAATTGTTGCGGTAAGAAGACCTTCTCCAAACTTGATCAAATCTCCTATTTTCAGCCTTTTGGCTTTTTTAGCAAAGGCCCGCCATTCAGTCGGGGACTCCCGTTTATGAAGATTGCACTCAAATTGAGCCTCGCCCCGCCGCCCTATCAGATAAGCCGGAATGACTTTGGTATCGTTAAAGACAATCAAATCCTTGGAAGTTAAAAACTCTGGTAAGTCGCAAACTTGAGAATCGGTAAAGTTTCCATCTTTTACAATCAGCATCCTTGCAGAATCTTTTGGCTCTGCTGGACGAAGAGCAATCGCGTTCTCAGGCAAGTCAAAGTCAAACAGGTCAACCTTCATCGTTTAGGACCGTTCCATCGGCACGAATTTTGAGGCCATCAAACGACATACGATAGCCCGCAGGCAAGGAATTATTCATCTTTTGGTAGTCGGCATTGTGTTTCATGTGGCTGAGATAAACTTTTTCTGCCCCTATTTTTGCATTGAGTTCTTGAAGCCTCTTCCAGTTGCAATGAACGAAAGCTGTTTCAAAAAAGTAGTCCGCACAGTCGGCAATCCAAACTTTAACGCCTTTTAGAATGTTTATGGCGACATCATCCAAATTGGACATATCAGTCGAATAGGCAACATCGCCAATCCGCAACCCCAATGATTGCCCTTGCCCATGTTTTTGCAAAAAGGGAATTACTTCGATTCCGGCAATAAATTGAGGTTTTGCCAAATTGGTAGCCGCAATGGTTCGGGGCGTAACTGTGGGAGGATAGGTCGGAGAGGTCTGGATAAAAGCGTGAGGAAAACGGCGTTGTATTTCAACAAGGGTTTCAGATACAGAGAAAACAGGTATTTGTTTTTTTGCCCTTTCAAAGAAGACCCGCAGGTCAGCAAACCCATTGATATGATCCGAATGTTCGTGGGTGTAAAAAACTCCGTCAATGAGCTTAACTCCCTCTCGCACTGTTTGAAGTCTAAAATCCGGTCCCGTATCAACAATCAAGGTGCTAACCCCATCAGAAATCAAAAGGCTGGAACGTGTCCGAATGTTCTTTGGGTTAGATTCATCACATTCTCCCCAATCCCCACCGGCGCGAGGCGTTCCGTAAGAGTCTGAGCATCCGAGAACTGTCAGAATTATGTCTTCCATACACGCCTCCTATGTAAGATGGGCTTTGTTAAAGAGGGCAAAAAAGTTCTGTGTTGTGATGGCAGCCATATCCTCGATAGAACGTTCGTGAATGTCAGCCAATACTTTTCCGGTCAAATGAACATAAGCTGGTGTGTTCATTTCTCCTCGGTGAGGTTCCGGGGCAAGAAACGGAGAGTCTGTTTCTACCAAAAGCCGATCTAGAGGAACTTTTTTGGCAATTTGCCTTAAATCTTCCGATTTTTTGAAAGTTAAAATTCCAGAGAAAGAAATATGAAACCCAAGTTCTAAGGCCGCTTCAGCAAGGGCAGGACCAGAACTGAAGCAATGCATCACGCCCCGCATCCCCTTCCCTTCTGTTTCTTCGCGGATAATTTGAACAATGTCCGCATCGGCATCACGCGCATGAACAATCATAGGAAGATCTGTTGCAAGGCAGGCCTGAATATGCCGCCGAAAACAGATGGCCTGATCTTCAGGGGAAGAGAGCTTGTAGAAGTAATCAAGCCCCGTTTCTCCAATCGCTACAACTTTTTCGTCTGAGGTTGCCAAGGAAATAAGTTCTAACAGGGAAACGGACTTCTCATCATCTCGTCCCGCTTCGTGAGGGTGGGTTCCAACCGAACACCAAACATTACGAAGAGGTTTCACGAGAGCTAGAAGACTTGGAAATTCTTCTCTGATCTGGCAATTTACCGAGAGCATTCCCTCAATGCCGCACAGAGAAGATTGCTGCAAAACAGCGTCCAAACCATTTTCAGGAGTAAACCGTTTGTGGTCCAGATGGCAATGGCTATCAATCCACATGATCGGGTTCCCCTATTCAGCGGCAACAGCCGTCTCGGTCAGGCGCGGGAAAACCCCTTGCGGTTGATCAATCACCGTTCCAGAATCCATTGCACCTTTGGCGCAAAGCTGCCCAAATCCGCGTTTGTCTGGCGCAATTTTTAATTGGTCCAGCAACTTCGCCGAAGCTGTAGGCATGACGGGTTGAGTGATAAGGGATAGGCAGCGAATAACTTCGGTCAGGACGTAAAGCACAGTTCCCATCCGAGAAATATCTGTTTTCTTGAGAGCCCACGGGGCTTCCATATCAATATAGACATTCGCAGCATCAACCACCGACCAGATGGCCTCAAGGGCTTTGTGAAAACGTTGCAGATCAAGTTCTTTTCTCACTGTTTCCAGCATCTCGTCTTGAGCTTTTGCAAGAAGAGCTTTATCTTTTTCGCTCAAGGTGGAGGGCGCGGGAATTTTTCCTTCGCAGTTCTTATAGATGAACGACAATGTCCGCTGTGCCAGATTTCCAAGCCCATTCGACAGATCACTGTTGATCCGTGCTACGGCATTGGCGTGAGAAAAATCGCCGTCTTCCCCGAAAGGAACTTCACGCATCACAAAAAAGCGGGAGGCATCCACCCCGTATTTTTCAACCAGATCATAGGGAGAGATAACATTCCCCAAGGATTTAGACATTTTCTCGCCTTCAATGGTCCACCAACCGTGGGCAAAGACGCGCTTTGGCGGTTCCAGCCCCGCAGCCATGAGGAAAGCCGGCCAATAAACTGCGTGGAAACGCAAAATATCTTTGCCTACCATGTGAACATCTGCTGGCCAGAACTTCTTGAAGTCAGACGATTGGGTATCAGGATAGCCTAGGGCGGTAATATAATTGGTCAGGGCATCAATCCACACATACATGACATGTTTATCATTGCCAGGAACTGGAACACCCCAATCAAAAGTCGTTCGACTAACCGAGAGATCATTCAGTCCACCACGGACAAAGCTTTTGACCTCGTTAAACCGTGTTTCAGGCAAAACAAAGTTAGGATGGGAGTCATAAAACGCCAATAATTTATCTTGCCAAGCAGACAGGCGAAAGAAATAACTTTCTTCTTCCATCCATTCAACTTCAGCCCCTGATGGCGCAAGTTTTTTGCCGTTGGGACCGTCCCGCAATTCGTCTTCAGCGTAATAGGCTTCATCGCGTACAGCGTACCATCCGGCATATTTATCAAGGTAAATTTCACCCTTTTCAATCAAGGTATTCCATAGGTGCTGGCAAGATTTTTTATGCCGTTCTTCGGTTGTGCGAATGAAATCATCATTGGAATAGTTCATAACTGAACACAGGTCACGGAAATTTTGAGAGACTTTGTTGGTAAAATCTTGTGGTGACATTCCTGCCTTGGCCGCAGATTGATGGACTTTTAATCCATGTTCGTCTGTTCCGGTCAAAAATTTGACATCATATCCATCTAGCCGTTTGAAGCGCGCCAGAACGTCACAAGCAATCGTTGTGTAAGTATGGCCCAAATGGGGAACATCATTCACGTAGTAAATGGGTGTGGTGATGTAATAATTTTTGGTATTTGTCATGGCAGCTCAACAACTCTAACGGGTCTCAAAAGCCATATACGCGCCCATAACCAGAAAGCGTTTATCCAGATTTCCGGTCCGAACCATCTCGAAATGGCTCTCTAAGCTGTCGCAGATTTTCAAGGAATCCGCAAGTGTCAACTGGGAAAGAAGCTCTTGAATTCCCTCTAAATAGAGGTTTTTCGGCCATGTTTGCCCAAGCGCAACGTGTTTGGCAAGCCATGAAGCCGCCCAAGACATGGTTTCTTCAAAGACTTTCTGAGAGTCTTCGCTTCCCTTTCCGCCAATTTCACCTGCAAACGCCTGAATAGTAGGCCAATCCAGTTGGCTGCTTGTTGTCAAAAGGGCCAGTGTTTTTTTAATCTGGGGAAGATGATCTTTGTGCCCGACATATTCCAGAGCTTTGCCCAAACTCCCCCCCGCCATCCATATGACGATTTCTTGCAAAGAGGTTTCAAGTCTATATTTCTCAAGTGCCGAAACAATTTGCGCTTCCGAAAGCGGCAAAAAATTGAAAACAACGCAGCGGGAGAAAATAGTTGGCAAAAGAGCCCCTGACCGATGGGTCACCAAAATCAGCAAAGCCCTTTCCGGAGGTTCCTCTAGAATTTTCAAGAGGCTGTTCTGGCTGCTGCGCGTCATGGTGTCAGCATCGTCAATAATGACAATTCGCCACCCATTTTCAACAGAGGGTGTCATGCGCATAAAAGGAGCAATGCGGCGAATATCATCAACACTCACACTTCCCTTTAGGCGGCCTGTTTTGTCATCATGTACACGCCCAACTGTCAAAAGGTCCGGGTGTCCTCCGCTCGCGACCTGAGAAAAGACCGGATGGTTTGGCAAAACGGACAAATCTCTGGCTTGTGCAGGCTCTGGAAGGGGGGAGACTTCGCCAAACAAACTCGGCCCTGTATCTTCTTTTTTCGCTTGGGAGAGCAAGAATCTGGCCAAACGAAATGCCATTGTTGATTTTCCTACGCCACTTGGGCCTGCAAAAACCAAACCATGAGGCATTCGGCCTGTTGAAAACATATGTAACAACTGGCTTGAAATAACATCATGCCCCAGCATTTCGGTTTGTGCCCGCGCCGATTTAACGGCTGGTATTTCTTTCGTTTCGGAGACATCAACCAGATCGTCTAAATCTTCTTCTTCATCAAACAAAGACGTGGAATCTGGATCATCTGCAAACAGCATTATGCCCTCAAACTTTCGGGAAGCACGTTGAGAATATCTGCAAAAACCTCTTCAGAAGATTTAAGAGCATCCAAAACACGGCATCGCTGCGGATGGGTTCTGCTAATTTCTAAAAATCCTTGGCGAATGCGTTCATGAAAGCTGCGATCAAGTTTTTCAAAGCGATCTTCTGTAGCTTCCTTGGCCGCTGCAGAAATACCTTGCGCCCTAGTTTTCTGGGTAAAAGAACGTTCAAGCCCAACATCCACGGGGACGTCAAAAATCAAGGTCATATCCGGCTCGAAATCACCGAGCACCAATTTTTTAACGCGCTCAATCAGATCAGGATCAAAGCCATGTCCACATCCCTGATAAACCCGTGTTGAATCAGTAAAACGGTCACAAATGATAATTTTTCCTGCTTTTAAGGCTGGCTGGATAAGCTTCTCAACGTGCATAAGGCGTGCTGTAAAAAAGAGAAGGCACTCTGCAAGCGGGGTCCAATCTCCCCCATCACGTTGGACCAAAAGATCTCTTATTTTTTCGGATTCTGGGGTTCCCCCGGGCTCGCGGGTCAGAACAACCTCGTGGCCCTTTGAGACGAGATAGTCTTTGAGTAACCTCAATTGTGTGGTTTTTCCAGCCCCCTCCCCTCCTTCAAGAGTCAGAAAAAATCCTCGGTTTTGGGATGCAGAAACGGTCATTGATATTTAGGAACTCCCACCAACAGGATCATGAATTTTTCAGCAACACGAGAAAAAAAGCTGCTTTGGGGAACATCCTGCGCCGCCAGCAAAGGAACACTCAAAGATTGTCCAGAGGCAAGAGTCACGTTTACCTTTCCAACTTCTTGTCCGGCAGAAATCGGGGCAACAAGCGGGGCTGCATAAGTGACCTGTAGATTAAAAGCATCTTTGGCAAAGGCTGGAACTGTGGTTCGCACATCTTGCCCAGCCACCATTTCCACTTCACGCGCTGCGCCAAGCACGACTGGAGCTTTGGCCAAAGGCACTCCTTTCTTGACAACATCCAAATTCTTGAAGGACACCAAAGCCCATTCGACCAGCTTGGAAGCTTCGTCAGCTCGTTCCTGCATAGAAACCGTTCCGTTGATGACCATAATAACCCGCCGTCCTTCACGAACCGCAGAGCCAATCAAACCATATCCACCATCATCAGTATGGCCAGTTTTTACGCCATCTGCTCCCATATTCTTATAAAGCAAGGGATTGCGGTTGCCTTGTTTGATATTGTTGTAAGTGAACTCTTTTTCGGAGTAATATTTGTACTCATCCGGGTAATTGGTGATTAAGTATTTTGCCATCGCTGCTAAATCCCGCACTGTTGAATAATGCTCAGGATCTGGCCATCCGCTTGAATTCATGAAGTGGCTTCCGCTCATGCCGATTTCCTTGGCCTTGGCGTTCAGAAGCTCGGTAAAGTTCTCTTCGCTTCCCGCGATGCCTTCTGCCAAGACCACACAGGCATCATTGCCCGACTGGATAATCATGCCACGGATAAGATCTTCCACTTTGACTTGTGAATTAAGAGCAACAAACATTTTGGAGCCTTCAGATCGCCATGCCTTTTCACTAACTGGCAAGGTTTGTTCTAAAGAAAGTTTTCCGCCTCGAATAGCATCAAACACGACCATTGCCGTCATGACTTTGGACATTGAAGATGTTGGAGTTTTTATATCCGCATTCTTATCGTAAAGAACTGCTCCTGTTTCAAAGTCAATAATCACAGCTTCCTTAGCTAAAGTTTCAGGTTGGGATACTCCTTCTGCTTGTGCAGCAAAAGGAAGGATGACACACAAAAAAAAGGAGAGAAGAAATTTTTTCATACTAAACCTTGAAACACAAAATTACTGAACAACGATGATGGCATCGGATTGCCCCGAAGCAAGAACCCGCTTGAGGACATTATCTGCTATCGGCACACTGTCAAGGGGACCAACGCGAACTTTATACAATGTCCGCCCCTGATAGGGAACTGGTTGAACCGATGTTGGCGCAATGCTGGAAAGTTTTTGAGACAAACGCGCGGCATTGCCTTCTACGCCAAAGGCTCCGGCTTGAACGTAGATATGACTTGGAACTACAGGCACTTGCTTAAAGTTCGCGGCAGGGTAGAAGTGACCGTCAGTGTAATGACCAGAAATGTTTTCTTTCTGAGCCACTTGTTCAAGACCTTTTTCAACAATGGGTTGATCCTTTGGATCAAGACAAATACTTGATCCTGTCTTTGATGTTATGTAGCCAGGTAACGTTCCCGTTTCATTCATGGCAATCTCAACTCCTTTGGTAGAAACGCCTTGACGTGCTGCATCTGCCAAAATTCGGCTTTCGTTCGCCAGAAGCTCAACCTTAACCTTGGCGGTTCCGGTTCCGACCATGTTCAGAGCCTCTGCCGCTCGTCGGGAAACATCAATCACCCGCCCTTTGGAAAAAGGGCCTCGATCATTGACTCGCACCACAACCGAACGCCCATTGCTCAAATTAGTTACGCGAACAAGAGAAGGCATTTGCAAGGTCCGGTGAGCGGCCGTCAGTTCATTTTTATTATAAGATTCCCCACATGCTGTTTTCCCACCATGAAACCCGGGGCCGTACCAAGACGCAATCCCCGTTTCCACATAATCGTAGGTTTCTCGGGGAACATAGGTTTGTCCTAAAACGGTATAAGGTTTGCCAACTTTGAACAGGCCTTGCTGGGTTGGCCTAGTTGTGCGTGCCTGAGGAGGCGGAGCCTCTTCCCCATATTTTTTGAAAAGATGCGAGCCAAACTCAATCTCGCTACACGCACTAAGCGTTACAAGAGCAAACAGCGCAAGCAAAGCAGAAGAAAACTTTTTCATTGTTTTTTCCTTGTTATCAATTGTTGTAGGCGGCAGATGCGCCAGAATTTTTGGTGTGTCGGGATGTCTTTATCAAGTCCCCAAGCGAGCCAACGGAAACCGCAAAGTAAGTCGAGCGGTTCCACGACATGATGACTTTATAGTTACTGGTCACCAAATACGCACGTCCTTCCCCGCCGTCTGGAATAACCAATGCGGTTTTAAGGTTGGCGGCACCTTGAGGAACTCCACCATCTAACAAGCGTACACCCGCTTTGATCCAATCTTGAAGATCTCGGGAGTGATCCATTCCGGTTTTGAGCGATGCATGATCTGGTACACGAACTGCCCATCCCCACGGATAGGAGTTATTCCAACCATTTCTGGCTAGATAATTGGCAGAGGAGGCAAAAACATCTGCCTGAGTTGTCCATATATCTTTGCGCCCATCGCCGTTAGCATCAACCGCATAGGTTTTCCAGCTTGATGGCATGAACTGATTTTGCCCCATTGCTCCCGCCCATGACCCTTTGAAATTTTGTCGGCTAATGTGTCCAGCTTGCAAAATTTGCAGGGCCGCAATCAATTCTTTCTTAAAATACGCAGCGCGGCGGCCTTCCCATGCCAGAGTTGCTAGGGACTCTATTAAATCAAATCCCCCTGTGTTCTCACCATAGTTGGTTTCAATTCCCCACAAAGAAACCAGTATTTCTGCCGGAACGCCATAACGGTTCTGAGCGGTTTGCAGTTGACTCCAATGCCCTCTTAACAATTGCCGTCCTTGGTCGATACGGGCTTGGCTCACCACGGTCCTTCGATAGGCGGCATAACCCATCTTCTTCTCGGGCTGCTTTCGGTCTAATTCGATCACACGAGGATTGGCCGAAATTCCAGCAAACGCTTTTTCAAGGGTCTGTGGTGAAATTCCATGTTGCAAGGCTTCGGTGCGAAAA
>CAYZAR010000025.1:0-1474 GCA_964476455.1 uncultured Micavibrio sp. | reverse complement strand
GCGCAGGCCATGCGCGCGGTCGGCTGGGTCTGGCGGCTGCTTGAGCAGGAAGGTTGCCATCGCGCCGAGCAGGAACGCCGACGTCACCTTGAGCTCGCGGATCTGGTCCCAGAAGGCTTCGGTGCGAAAATGGGATAGCCAAACCGAAAAATTCGTTCTCTCACGTGCCAAGGCCGTCGGAGAACCGAGCGAACAAAACAACACGGCCAAGATCAGGCCAATGGCTGTATGACGATAGAACATCCGAATGAATTCTCCCTGTGTGTGTGTAGGCGATGATACCTATGATTTCCTTGAGAGCAATCTGGAACTTGTAAACATTCCCCGAAAAATCGAGCGAGGGGGAATAAACATATTCTCCTATTGTCTGGTAGCCTGCGGGATATGGAACCACATTCCACCCGCCGCTTTTGAAAACCGCCATCGCTCTGGGCAGATGATGCGCCGAAGTTACCAACAGCCACTTATCCACAGGCTGTGGATGAATGAGGGCGCGGCTATACTCCATATTTTCATAGGTGGTACGGGAGCGATCCTCAAAAACAAAGTTCTTGGTCGGTATTCCAAGACGATCCATAAACTTTCTCACTTCATTGGCTTCAAGGCCACCTGTGGGAAACAGCCCCCCTTCCCCACCGCTATAGACGATCTTGACCTGTGGATAACGACGGGATAAAACCAAAATCTCCGTCACCCTCTCGGCATAATCGTTCAATTGGGTTTGCTGGTAATGAAGGGATAGGCCTGTTTCCACCGCGCCCCCCAGAACGACAATACCGCTGATATGATCTGGCAAGGAAGGCGGCATAGGGTGCTGTTTTTCCAAATAGACGAGCAAATTGGTCCCCAAAGGGGAAAACCCGGGAACAGCAATCGCCAAAATTCCAAGAATTAAACAGATAAGACCGGCCCGCCGTGTCCGCCAGATCACGCCAAAAACCAGCAAGCAAACCCCAAGCAAAAGGGGATTCATCAAAGCAAAAAGGATTTTGGACAGGTAATAAAACATAGGGTCAGCATATACTTGTTTGAATATCTAGACAGCCCCCCTATTTTCGATTAGTAATGCAAACGCAAACCACAGGCAGTTGGTTTCTTGTGGATGGATGAGTGGCAGAGCGGTTGATTGCACCAGTCTTGAAAACTGGCGAAGTCGTAAGGCTTCCGTGAGTTCAAATCTCACCTCATCCGCCATTTGCTTGTTTTTTACCTTCCAGCAAAATCCAAAAAACCTCTTAAAACCAAACAAAAACAAGGATTTTTCGTCCAAGCCCTTCCGACAAGATTTATTGCAATCCAGAACAATTGGGGGTATTATTAGGGGTATTTTGGAGAATACCCCATGCCACTTACAGAAATGCAAGTCAAACACCTAAAGCCCAAAGATAAAGCATATCGTGCCTATGACAGTGAAGGGCTTTATCTTCAAGGGGCTGGCCTAGATAAAGGGATTTATCTAGGATGGTTGTATGAA
>CAYZAR010000024.1:0-12569 GCA_964476455.1 uncultured Micavibrio sp. | reverse complement strand
CCAGCAAGCTGATTGGGTTATGGGCCGCCGCCGAAATGGGAATGAATGACGCTGAAGCTGCGGACTACGCGAAAGAGGTTGTAGCCCCTAATCTGGATGAGCCTGGTTATGATGATGTAAAACGCAAAGTCCTTGAAGATTTCGCCAGCCATGGGCGCGAAATTTCCGACCACCTCTTTAGCAGTGTCGTCGATAAAATGGTTACTGAAGCCCGTCGACAAATTCTCTCGGAAAACGACTAACAGCCTCCACCGCTCTTTAATATTGATGGTATGTGTAGGAAATACCTTGGCAAAAGGTTTTCTTTGATCTAGGTTTTGCCTGTCGTCAATCATTTATTGAAGAGTTGGTGGGCTTTCATGAAAACTGCAATCATCGTCTTTCCAGGAACCAATCGGGAAAAGGATATGGCTGCGGCCTTGACCCATGTTACTGGACACGTTCCTGAACTCGTCTGGCATAAGGACACCAGCCTTCCTCCTTGCGATCTTATGGTTTTGCCCGGGGGGTTTTCCTATGGCGATTACCTGCGCTGCGGAGCCATGGCGGCACACTCCCCTATTATGCAAGAAGTCATTGCCCGTGCAAAAAAAGGCACTCGTCTTCTCGCTGTGTGCAACGGGTTTCAAATGCTGGTTGAAACAGGCCTCGTCCCGGGGGCTCTTTTGCGAAACCGCACATTGCACTTTATCTGCAAGCAAGTTCATTTGCGCACTGAAAATAATACAACTGATTTCACGCGTTCCTTCACGCATCATCAGGTAATTGAAGTTCCCATCGCGCATGGCGAAGGAAATTATTTTGTTCAGCCTGATATGTTGAAGCTTCTTGAAGACAAGGACCAGATTGCGTTCCGCTACTGCGCCGCGAATGGTGACATTACTGACAGCGCAAACCCCAATGGTTCGGTTGCCAATATCGCCGGAGTGTTTAACGAGGGCAAAACCATTCTGGGCATGATGCCCCACCCTGAAGATGCTGTTGTTCCCCATGCTGGCAATCCATCTGGAACCCCGTTGTTCAAAAGCATCATGGAAACCCTCTCATGAGCCAGTTTGAAACCTATCAGCATTACAAAGGTGGGTTGTACTTCAAGCTTTGCGAAGCCCTGCACACCGAAACTGAAGAAACCTTAGTGGTTTACGCCTGCGCTGTGCGCGGTGAGGTTTTTTGTCGGCCCAAGGATATGTTTTACGCTGACATTACGGAGGGTGACTATTCCGGCCCCAGATTTCGTCTTATCCCGCGCAACCTCGACAAAGAATCCGCTAAAAATTTTCTTAAAGGACAACCTAATGCCCACAACAGCTAAAGACGACGATGTAAAAATTCCTCTGCCAAAATATGAGATGGAAGAGGTCAAAACATCCGCGCAATTTCATCAGGCCTTTCCGGTTCTGATTCAATTGCTCTGGTCAGGAAATCTGGAGGAGGCTCTTCCCCTCGAAGAAGAAACTTCCTATGCCCAGTACCAAGAATCCCGCAAGCAAGGATACCGTCTGTTTGTTGCAAAAACATCCCTTGAAGTCTTGGGCGTTGCCGGTATCCGTGTTTGCCACGATCCTTTGAATCTTGGTGCGCCTTATGCCTTGCTCAATAACCTTGTTGTTGAGGAAGATTTTCGCGGGCTGGGCATTGGGCAAGACATGATTCTTCGCCTTGAAAAACTTCTCAAATCAGAAAAGGTTGCAGCAGTTTTTCTCAACTCCCCAAAATCGAACAAATCCGGCAAAAAAATTTACGAAGGCCTGGGTTACGACATCGTATCCGATCTGATGATTAAGGAGATTTAGTGTGGGCATCTCTGCCGAAAATATCACCACAGAGGCCACAGAGGGCACAGAGAATAATGTGCTTGAATACTACCATTTGGGTAAAATCCAGATTGATGGTGCCATTGATATGTATGAGAAAGGAAATTTTATTTGCGCTACTTCACTGGCAGGCGCAGCAAATACATTGCTGTCTTCACTAATAGAAGATCAGAATAAAAAATTCTCTGCAGACCATTCAAACGCCTTAGCTGACTTGAAACGCAGCCTTTGCGAAAATTATAAAATTAAAGAAGAAGATTTACCAGATCTGTCACAACCGCGTAATGCACTTAAGCACTACGCAGAGGGCGCATGTAAAAAAGAATGGAATATCAAAGCAAATGCAGAGACAGAAATTTGCTGCGCTAGTTACAACCTTTTGATACTTACACAAAAAACTACTAAGCGTATATCGGCTTTTATTGCCAATATTACAAAACCTAACCCTTCCTCTGAGGTCTCTGTGCCCTCTGTGGTAAACAATAATTACAAGAGCTCTGAACAATCGCTTAACCAGCTTTCTGGTAAAATCATTGATGCTGCAATCCATGTTCACAAACTGCTGGGTCCCGGACTTCTTGAAAGTGCCTATCAGGCCGCGCTTGCACATACACTGGCCACACAAAATATTCCATTTGAAAAAGAGAAAACCATTCCTGTGCAGATGGATGATATTACAATTGCAGCCGGATACAGGGCTGACTTTGTAGTTGGCGGACAAATCATTCTTGAAATAAAATCTGTTGAAAGACTGGCAGAGATACATAACGCACAATTACTGACTTATATGAAACTTGGGAAATTCTCTTTGGGAATCCTGTTAAACTTTAATGAAAAACTGCTGAAAGATGGAATTAGACGGATGAAGCTCTGACTTCCTCTGTGAACTCTGTGTTCTCTGTGGTGAAAACAAAAAAGGAAAAAAGCATGACTGCTAATGCCGTAAAGAAACAAAAGCCCGCTATCAGCGAGCCCGAAGTAAACCCTGCCCTTGCCAAAACTTACGGCATGAAAGCCGATGAGTTCGAGCGGATGGAAAAAATTCTTGGCCGGTTGCCAACCTATACCGAACTCGGGATCTTTTCGGTCATGTGGTCCGAACATTGTTCGTATAAATCATCTCGTTTGCATCTTGGCAAACTTCCAACCAAAGCCCCATGGGTCATTCAAGGCCCGGGCGAAAATGCTGGCGTGATTGATATTGGCGATGGCCAAGCGGCCGTGTTCAAAATGGAATCGCACAACCACCCATCCTACATCGAACCCTATCAGGGAGCGGCAACTGGGGTTGGTGGCATTATGCGTGATGTTTTCACTATGGGGGCGCGTCCGATTGCCAATTTGAACGCCTTGCGCTTTGGCGAGCCTTCCCACCCGAAAACCCGCACCTTAGTTGCAGGGGTCGTGGCTGGCATTGGTGGATACGGGAACTGTATTGGAGTTCCAACGGTTGGTGGAGAGACGAATTTTCACAAATCCTACAACGGAAACATTCTGGTCAACGCCATGACAGTTGGCCTTGCCGATCAGGATAGAATTTATTACGCGCGCGGCGCGAGTGCAGGGCAGCCGATTGTTTATGTCGGCTCTAAAACCGGACGCGATGGAATTCACGGGGCGACGATGGCCTCGGCTGAATTTACCGATGGCAGCAAAGACAATCGCCCGACCGTTCAGGTGGGTGATCCTTTCACTGAGAAACTGTTGATCGAGGCCTGCCTTGAGCTGATGCAATCAGACGCTATTATTTCCATTCAGGATATGGGCGCGGCGGGACTGACTTCTTCTGCGGTTGAAATTGCCTCCAAGGGCAATATCGGCGTTGTGCTGAACTTGGATGAAGTTCCACAACGGGAACAGAACATGACTCCTTATGAAATCATGCTCTCGGAATCCCAAGAGCGAATGCTCATGATTTTGAAACCGGAGCATGAAACAGCGGCACGTAAAATTTTTGAGAAATGGGATCTAGATTTTGCCGTTATCGGCACAACAACCGATGACCAACATTTGAAATTGAATATGTACGGGAAATGTTGGTGCGATATTCCGGTCCCCCCCTTGGTGGACCAATCCCCTATGTATGATCGGCCTTCTGTTCCTCCGGTCAAGCCTGCTCCTATTGATGACGGTGCGTTTACCTCCCGCGATTTGCTGGCAGATTTGGCAACTCTTCTCGCTTGCCCTGACCTTTCTTCGAAACGATGGATTTGGGAACAATACGATTCTCTCGTGATGGGCGAAACTATTTTCAGCCCGGGAATTTCCGCGACGCAATCTCGGCGCGGGGGAGATGCCGCCCTCGTCAAAATCGAAGGCAAGAAAAAAGCCCTCGCCATGTCCTCCGACGTCACTCCCCGTTATTGTTATGCGGACCCTTACGAAGGGGGCAAACAAGCCGTGGCCGAAAGCTGGAGAAACCTTACGGCTGTTGGAGCAAAACCACTTGCCATCACCAACAATCTCAATTTTGGCAACCCCGAAAAACCCGAAATCATGGGGCAATTCATCGGCTGCTTGGAAGGCATGGGCGAAGCCTGCCGTGCCCTTGACTACCCTATCGTTTCCG
This sequence comes from uncultured Micavibrio sp., assembly GCA_964476455.1. Lineage (GTDB taxonomy): Bacteria > Pseudomonadota > Alphaproteobacteria > Micavibrionales > Micavibrionaceae > UBA1573. The sequence goes on along the minus strand of CAYZAR010000024.1, from coordinate 8,186 downwards.
GCAACGTGTCTCTTTACAACGAAACCAGCGGTACGGGGATTTTACCAACTCCCACGATTGGCGGCGTCGGTCTTGCAGACGACTACGCAAAGACAGCGGGTCTTGGGTTTGTGGCAGAAGGGGAATCTATCTTACTGATTGGCGAAACCCAAGGACACCTTGGACAATCGCTGTTCTTGCGGGAAATCTACGGCAAAGAAGAAGGATCAGCTCCTCCTGTTGATCTTCGTGCCGAACGTACCAATGGTGATCTGGTACGCACCATGATTGAAGATGGGACGATTACAGCTTGTCATGATGTCAGTGACGGCGGCGTTCTGGTTGCTCTGGCTGAAATGGCGATGGCCGGAGGGATGGGCGCGAAAGTTGAATCCGCCAATAATTCCGCCGCCTTCTGGTTCGGCGAAGATCAGGCGCGTTACATTGTCACGACAAATCAACCCGACCGGATTATCACAGCGGCTGAAATTGGAGGAGTTCCTGTCAAACGACTTGGGGTAACGGGAGGAGAATCCCTTACTCTTCAAGGTGTTGGCTCTGCCAAAGTCACCGATCTGGTTGAAAAAAACGAAAGCTGGCTACCCCGTTTCATGGCCGGACAAGGCTAGGCATTTTTCTTATACGGATCTTCTCTCACAGGGGGCGGGTTGCGGCGATGAGCCACGCCTGCTCGGCTTCGTCTAGATAAGGAAGCAATGTTTCCCTAACCCGTGCATGGTAAGCGTTCAACCATTCTCTTTCCTCTAACCGAAGCAAAGAAACTACGATCCCTCGCCTGTCAAACGGAACCAAAGTCAAGGTTTCAAAATGAAGCAAATTCCGTCCGTCCGAAGACAAAGCTCCACTTTCATGGCACAGAAGGAGGTTCTCATGGCGAATACCGTATGCGCCTTCCTCGTAATACCCGGGCTCGTTCGAAAGAATCATGCCTACGCGAACGGGGTCAGCTCCTCTTGGCGAGATGCTGGCCGCCTCCTCATGCACCGATAAATAACATCCAACGCCATGACCTGTTCCATGTGCATAATCGAGTCCAACTTCCCACAAAGCTTCACGCGCAAAGGTATCCAGTTGAGCCCCCACAGTTCCTTGCGGAAAGCGCGCCCGCGCCAAATTGATATGCCCTTTCAAAACTCGCGTGAAGCGGTCCTTCACTTCATCACTAACAACACCAATTACAATTGTGCGAGTTACATCGGTTGTTCCATCCGCATATTGCCCCCCGCTATCGAGCAAAAGGAGGTTATTAGTCCCAATAATTTGGGAAATCTCTGGTGTAGCACGATAATGGATAATTGCTCCATGCTGCGCCCAACCGCAAATCGTATCAAAGCTACTGTCACGGTAATACGGATCGGCTTTGCGAAACTCTTCCAATTTCTCAGCCAAAGAAAGTTCGCTATGCGCAGCTTGGCTAAAATCTTGAGCATCAAGCCAAGACAAGAACCTCACCATCGCCACGCCATCGCGGATATGGACTGAGCGCATAGCGTTCTGCTCCGCACCAGATTTGCACGCTTTGAAAAGAATACAGGGATCTTTTTCGTTCAAAACATCAACCCCAGCGGCCTTGAGCGTATCAATATGCCACAAGGACGAACCAGAAAAATCGACCAGAACAGGCCCCTTTAATTTGCCAAGCTCCTGTTCAAGCTGTTGGGGTGGAAAAATAGAAACGCGTTCTCCCAAATGCTCCCGCAATAAATCGGGGACTTTCTGCTCATCCACAAACCAATCAACAGCAGCTGTTTCTGCGTGCAAGATTGCGTTGGAAAGAACCAAGGGGTTGTGATCCACATCGTGCCCCCGCACATTGAGCAGCCACGCAATCGAATCCGGCAAGGTGAGAACGACAGCCCGCGCTCCACTCCCGAGAACAGCTTCCGACACGCGCTCGCGCTTTTCAAGTGAGGTCAGCCCCGCGATGGTGTCTGGAAAAATCTCTGCCTCAGCCATAGGGGGAGCAGGCCGATCAGTCCAGATCACATCAATCGGATTGTAAGGAAGGGCTTTAAGAAGAATTCCTTTGAGAGAAAGTTTCCCAGAAAGTTCTTCAATCTGTTTGGCGGTATGAAGCCGTGGGTCATAACCAATCACCTGCCCCCGCATGGCATTGAGAAACAACCAATCTGCCAAGGAAACTTGGGTACTATCCGCAATTTCAAAATATGCAGACTCCACCTGCCGGCGGATTTGAATCGCATAACGACCATCGGTCATGGCCACAGCTTTGCTTTCCATCACAATCGCCGCACCCGCCGATCCGGTAAAGCTGGTGATATAAGCAAGCCTCTCTGCCGAAGGGGGGAGATATTCACTCTGAAATTCATCGGCATGAGGAACAATGAACCCATTTACACCGTTCAAACGCAATTGCTCGCGCAGCAAGGCCAGTTTTTCGGCAACAGCCCTCATGTCACAGATTCCTTATTTCTTTTCTGCAAAGATTTTCTCGAAGACGCGAGGAACAGCGATAAAGTCAGCAACGCCAACCAGAAACAACACTGGCCCCAGAATGTGGTAAATATTTGTTTCGGTCAAACCAATACTCATCGCTATTCCAAACAAGTCGGCATAGATAGCCCCTCCCAGAATGATAAAAACCGCTCCGGATATTTTCACAACACGCAAAACAATTGAAAGCTGTTCCTGCCTCTTGCGTTCATCCTCTTTTTGACGGCTCTTTTCTTCCATATGCGGCTCTCCTTTACCTATACAAAGCTCATCTGAATCTATTCTAAACCCAACTACAAGCCTTTTTCTCTCCCATAAAAGCCCCCTTGCATATTTTTGTAGTACGCGTGCTACAGACCTGATATACAATTATGGCAATAAATTAATAGCTTTTTACAAACAAGCCCAAACGAAAGGCTGCTATGACCTACAATCTAAGTGAGCAAGCACATCAAACAGTGCAAAAACTGAAAAGCCTGACCATCGCTTTTAACGATGGAGTTCTCAAGGGAACGGAGATATGTGCCCAGCTTACAGCGTGTCTTGGCGTTCCGACCGCAGCTCTTATAGCCTATGCAGAGTTTGTTAATCCCAGTCTTAGGGGGACTCCTGCCGTTGTAATCCCTTTTATGGCGACCATTTTTTCTGTAGGGGCCACAGCCGGAGCCGGACTTCTTTCGGCGGCATCTAGTACACTTACTGGCTTTGTTGCTGGAAAAGATGCCAAACTCGGGGAAACGCAGACAGAAGAAACCCACTTTCACGCCACAACACCTGCCTCATATAAATGGGGAAGAGCTATTGCCTTTGCCACAGCTTTGGCAAGCGGAGTAGCTTTCTCAGATCATATTTTGTTGGATAACAAAACTCCTCAGGGAGCCTTCTCTGCTTCTGCCCCCGCTCCTTCTCGTTAGAAACTCCATCACTCCGCCAACTTTAAGCTGAAGTCGGAGCGATGGATTTAATTCTGTCTTGTATGTAACTTATGATCCACAAAAGGTCATTCGACCTGTATGCTGAGGCTTAGGCGTCAGCATACCAAAAAACGTCGGACTGATGGCAAGAGCCAATATCCCAAAGCAAGCTATGGTTATAGCCGTATACAAGATGCCGTAAACGATTTTATTTTCTAAAAAAGACATTTTATCCCTCCTCTTAATTAGCTTTCGAATAATCTGACGGCGGAAAAAGGGAAATCCTTGGAAAAATTTTTACTTTTTTTCTTTTTTCTTTTCTGCCCCATCGTTTCTGCGCAGTCGGCTAGAAACCTGCTTCCTGCCTCAAGCGGATTCAAGCAGTTTCGAGGCGGCGGCTCTGGCCTCTTCGGTGATGGTGCTCCCTGCCAGCATACGGGCGATTTCCTCGCGCCGCTGAGCCATGTCCAGTTTGGTCACAGTGGTTTTTCCACCGGATTTTGAAACTACCCAGTGGTGACAGGCCAAAGCCGCGACTTGTGGAGAGTGCGTTACCACCAAAACCTGATGTCTTTCAGCCAGACGCGCCAAGCGTTCGCCAACCGCCGAGGCCGTGGCCCCGCCAATGCCCGTATCAATTTCATCGAAAACATAAACGCCAGAACTGGGGGATTTTTCCGCCAGAACCAGTTTCAAGGCAAGCATGAAACGAGCCATTTCTCCGCCTGATGCAATTTTATGTAGCGGCCCTGCCTCGCTTCCGGCATTGGTGGACACCAGAAACTGGATTTGATCTGCCCCTTCCGGTCCCCACGATGATGGATCCTCTACCGCCACCACAGATGTGGTAAAGCGGGCCTTATCGAGCTTCAAAGGGGAAAGTTCGGCTTGAACTTTCTTATCCAGTTGTACCGCCGCCGCCTGACGGTGTTTTCTCAGGTCTAGGGCGGCCTCCTGATAAGCGAGGCGCGCAATTTTTTCCTCTTTGGTCAATTGGGAAAGCACATGATCTTGGTGATCCATGAGCTTGAGCTTTTCGCCAAGTTCCTGACGAAGACGGGAAAGATCTTCACACATCACCCCATGCTTACGCGCAAGCCCCCGCAGGGCATAAAGACGATCTTCAATCGTTTCTAAAGTTTCCCCTTCGGTGTCCAGAGTATAAAGCAGCGTTTCGATTTGGCGGCTTGCTTCTTGCAATTCCTGAGCAGCACGATCAAGCGTTTCGAGGGCTTGCGCCACGCCTTCTCCGATTTTATCAGCGTTCTTTTGAAGGCTGCGCCAAGCCTCACCGACTTGCATATCGGCTCCTGTCTCACCACCAATTCTTTCAGCAGCAAAGTTTAAGGTTTGCGCGATTGCTTCGCGGTTTTGCAGTTTGCGGCGCATTTCAATCAGACGGGCTTCCTCTCCCTCTTCGGGAGCAAGTTCCTCCAGCTCCTCAACGCATTTTCTTAGCCACTCCTCGTTCTCAAGAGCGCGGGCCGCTTCGGCTTTAGCACTCGCGATTGCAGTCTTCGCTGCAGCCCATGTCTCATACGCAGCTTTCAACTGGACAAGACGTGGAACGTTCCCCGCATAAAGATCAAGAACGTAACGATGAGTTGCGGGATTGAGCAAGCCATATGTTTCAAATTGGCCATGAATATCGACCAGAGCCTCTCCTATTTCTTTGAGCAGGCCAACACTGATAGGAGCATCATTGGCATAGGCCCGCGAACGACCATCTGCTCCAACGCTGCGCCGAAGAATCAAACTTCCTCCGCTTAGTTCCATGCCTTGCGCTGAGAGAATGTCATCAACGCTGTGTCCGGCAGGCAAATCAAAACTCGCCGTGACGCTGGCTTGATCTGTACCAGAACGCACCAATCCTGACTCAGCCCGCGCGCCCAGAGCAAGCCCCAAAGAATCGAGTAAGATGGATTTTCCTGCGCCAGTTTCTCCGGTCAGGGCCGAAAGCCCCGAACCAAACGCAAGCGAGAGCTGGTCAATCAATACGACGTTCTTGATGTGCAAAGACGTCAGCATCTCAAACCTTGTGTTCCCATTACTCCGGCTTGAGCAAGGAAGAAAGCGTTCGCGATATCCACGACCGCTCGTCCTTAATTTTGGCTCGCTGCGCGGGATCAATCAGCGCGTAACTGTCCTGATACCACCGACTCCCGGGATAATTATGCCCCAAAACAGCAGCCACGTGGGTTGCCTCATCTTTAAGGCCCAGCGTCATGTAAGATTCAACAAGGCGATGAAGGGCTTCTGGAACATGAGTGGTTGTCTGATAATCACGAATGACAACCAAAAAGCGATTGATTGCCGCGTTATGCTCACCGCGTTTCAGGTAATAGCGGCCAATTTCCATTTCTTTTCCCGCGAGGTGGTCAAGAGCCAGATCACGTTTAAGCGAAGCATCACGAGCATAAGACGTGTCAGGAAAACGATTGACCACCGTATCAAGAGCTTCGAGAGCAAGACGGGTCATTTCTTGATCGCGGGCAACATCCGTCATCTGTTCGTAATAGCACATGGCTTTGAGGTAATATGCATGGGCGACTTTCTCATGACCCGGGTGAAGCTCAATAAAGCGATCCAGAGCAATAATGGCCTCGTCATACTTCAGAGCATCATAAAAAGCCTCAGCCGCCCGAAGCTGAGCCTGTGTTGCATAATCTGAATATGGGTGCTGCCGCTCGACTTCGCCATACAAAGTCGTGGCTTTTTGGAACTCACCATTTTTTTGTGCGGCAACCGCTTCGTTAAAAATTTGTTCAGGTGGCCGCTCGGCCATCAAAGGATCTTTGGCTGTGCCAGATCCAAAATCACCCATACAGGCCGACAAAAGAAGCAAAGCCGAAGCGCACAAGAAAAGGGAATTTTTCTGCATAAAGACCATCCTATAAGAACTTTGAGCGTAGATTACAGACCTGCGGCGCAGATGTCACCAAAGAAACAGGGACATAATTGGCATTCCCTATAATTGCCCATATAAACCAAAATAGGTTAAAAACAGTTTGTTTTTTGTTTGCATAACAAATGATGAAGTGCTATCTTCCAGAAAACGTTGGGAATATCGCTAGGAGAATTTAATGAAATTGGAAGACATGTCTCAATATCAACTCGCTGATTTCATTGCCGAGAAGATGGACCTATACCGTGGAAAAGCGTCTTATGGCCTTCCTCCTCCCAAATACCCCTGTCTCTTTCCCACGTGTGTACCGTTTAGCAAAAATTCTTCTGGCCGCGGTAGTTCCGAACTTTTCGGCACGGCCCTTCATATAACGGAAACTTCTTGGCTTTATGGGGAACCAAATTACAAAAAAGTATGGGAAGTTCACAAAGATGTTATGATCCATATGTCAGATCTTCTCTACTCTCTCACTAATGGAGGGATCGTTCCCGAAAACTACTTGAAGTCTGAACTTGGCTTCTCTCCCGTACCTGACTATTGGGAAGAAGATACCGCTGCCGTACTGCGCACTGTGCCGGAGGAGCTAAGCGGCGAGATAAAAAAACAATTTTCAGTTTCCGAAGACGAGTTTGCTCGCGTTGTAGGAGACAAAAACCTTAATTGGTTTATAGAGGAGGAGTTCCCCCGTGCCCCTAGTTTTTATGGAGATCGACCTGCATGGGCTACACTTCTGGAGAAAAATCCCGAAGTACTTGCCTCACTGCAAAAAAGAGACGAGAGAAAGAAAGCAACCGCAGAACGCGCTTCTCAGGAAGTGAGTAAATGGCGTCAGACCATGAATCTTTTTGCTGTGGCCATTGACAGAACAACTTCCTCACCAAACGCACAAGAATCCCAAGACGTCGCCGATTTTATAAAAACCTTTTTTCTTCGTAGAGCCGGCAAACCAAATCTCGTGCTCTCAGAACAATTTGCAAAAGTAAATGCAGATTCTCCTCTTTCTTCCCTCATCGGAGAAATTTCCTCTTTCTCGGACCCAGATACCGTGAGGAGAGAAGATCTTATTTCTTTTATCGAAGTCTTTCAAAACTCACCACAGCACCGAACTTTGCAAGACTTTGTTCTAGATCATGTTCTAAGACCAGATTTTCGAGACCTGACCGAGGCTATGACCCGTTTTCTAATTCTTCATAGCAAAGTTGTCTCTGGGGATTTGGAAACCTACCTCTCTGATATTGCGCAACACGCAGACAGCCTCCCCGGTCCCATTGACGTGAAAAAGAGTTTGGAGGAGATAGTCCGTATTTTAGAAGAAGACGGTGTTTCCTATCATGATGCAGACTCCCTGTTTAAAAAAGCTCAAGCTGACTGGGAAAGAGCTAAGGTCCAGCTATTTTACACCCATGCGTTTCTGAATATTATGTATACAACCAGACACATAGGACAAGGTGCCCAACAGCATCTCCAGACAATCTGTCCTGTGAGTGAAACTCCAGCCGCCGAGACGGAGGGTCCTTGCCCTCCCGCTGTGCCATAAAGGATTCTTAGATTTAAGACGAAAAATCAGGAGACCAAAGCCGAAGCGGCTGGATTTTCAGCCCGTAACGGACAAAAATCCGCCGGAGACAGGTTTTCCATGCCCGTAACTGGCGTGGTATCAATATACAGATCAACCCATACCCAAGCATCGGTTTCAGCAAAGAGTTGGCGCAAAATCTGGTTATTCATGGCATGACCAGGGCGAGAGGCCTGATAAAGACCAATCAGCGGCCCACCAGCCAGATAAATATCTCCAACGGCATCCAAGACTTTGTGACGGGCAAACTCGTCCGCATAACGAAGTCCTTCTGGATTGAGAACCGCCCTCGGATCAAGCACCACGGCATTTTCAAGCGAACCTCCCAAAGCAAGCC